>JBOFDR010000142.1:0-2846 GCA_051647205.1 Brevinema sp.
CTTTTTATTCCACGATCTTTGGCTATTTGATCAAAAAAAGGTGATCCTATAATGGGGATACTGCTAATGATAACTACTTGGATTAATTCTAGGATGTCTTGCCAACATGAAAAAAATGCTTCACAAATATGATTAAATGTTTTTGATGTTTGAGCTAGTTTAGGAGGAATAATCTTTAAAAAATTCCACATAGTTTTACTCCTCATTTATCACAATATTAGTCTCTCCAAGTTTTGCAATTTGAAAGGGTAGGATCTTCGATGATTGTTTTGAGAGGAGATTTTGTGTTTTGGAAATAGAGAATGTTTCTCTGATAGATAGTGACTTAATACCCTCTAGCTCAAATATCTTAGCATTTAATGCCGAATCTTCAAACTTCTCACCAATATCAATTTGCTGAAAAAATTTGTTTACTTTTTCTCTGATATCAACATCAATTAAAGGTATTTCTGTATCATGGATAACGCTAATATCAAGATTTATTAATACTATATCAGGAGATTTTACTAGTACGTCAGATCCAATGGGTTTGTTTACAATAATATTTTCAGTAACTTCAATAAGAATCTTATCTGATGGTAGTTCGTTATTTTCTCCCAAAATTAGTATATCTATTGTTCCAGTTCCTCGAAACATATCTAGAATTTTGATCTTTGAAACACCAACAATTGCTTTTGCCCAGCTAATATAAGCATCTGCATTAGCACCATTAATGGATTTCCACATAAAGAGAGATCTTGATCTGAGAGAGTCATCTTTTTTGATATCTCTACCAAAAATTGTAATCCAGCCTGAGTTATTATTAACACTATCAATCCCTGAAATTGGTGTTACTATTTCTGTGATTGTGTTCTCAAATACATTATAGTTACTACCAATATCTTCTGCGATAATATCGATTTCTATCTCTTTACTATCTTCAGGAAAGATTGTTTCATTAATACTCTTAAAGCGATATGTAGATCCTTTACTATTGACGGCTGTCGAAAATATTTTATCAGCTGGGATAGTGATATTGTTATTAGCCTTATCTCTGTATAGTGTTAATTTACCAAAGGTAGTAGTAGCTTGGTGTCTTTTTAAACCCAACTGTTCAGCATGTTGGTCAAGATAGCTATCAGTAGAAGTATGAATGAATAACTGTGGAAGTAGTCCTTTAATTTCATCATATATGCGACTCAAAAATAAAGCGACAACCTCAATGAATAATCTCAGTACCCCTCCTGTTTTAAAGTTTGTAATTTGAGGTATTTTTTGTTTTACTTTGATCATGATTTCTGATAGAAGCTCTTCTAAACTTTTAAAAATGAGCATTGATAATCCTCTTATTCTGTTATATTAAGTGATATACTTTGCCTTGAATTACTATCAAAAAATTCAAAAGTAATGCTTATCCTAAGCTCTTCATCACTACGATCAATCTCAATATCTAATGAGTGTGGATCGATATCGTGTTCTTGTTGTAGTGTAATTACAATAGAAGATTCCAACTCATCAAATAGATTTGTGTGAATATAGTTTATGATTTCTGATCCAAAAAAAGGATCAAAAAATAGGTTTTTAATAGGAGTTAGGAGACGTTCTCTTATATTTTGTAACCTAGTATTAACATCGTCTACTAGCTCAAAATCACCTAATGCATTGATTACTAAATCATGATCTTCATTAATTAAAATATCTGTCATAATACCTCCTTAAGACATCAGCAAGCTAATCTTATTTTTAATACTTATACTATTAAAAGAAGGAGTAACTGTAGAAGGTCCTCCATTAGGACAGACAACCTGAGGAAGATCGTCAACGATATCCTCTAGGATAGATTTTAAAGTAGTCATATTGTTGCTTATAGTAATCTTATCCGAGATGACGATCTCCTGACTATTTGCTTTTAGAGTGATTTGAGTTTCGTTCATAGTAATGGATATATCACCAATCTTAATCAATAAAGAATCTTCTTGATGAGCCTCTTCATGATCACTGCCTAGAATATTAGTAATAATAGGAAAGTTTTTATCTCCATTCAAAAAACTCACAAGGGCTTTAGCTCCGATAGATGGAGTCATCCAGATTCCACCTTTTTTTGTGCCCCAGTATTTTGGTAAAGGGACTCGTGTTAAAGTGGTATTAGTTTCTTCCTCTTCGTTGCTAAGCTCGATACAGTCAACAAAATATTTATCTTTAGATTGGTAAATCTTAGAAATTTTAGCAAGTACGGGAAAGGATTTTTGTCTAATTCGTTCTCTGATCATATTATCAATTTGTTCTATCATGATATAACCTCTACATTGATGTTTTGCTGCCGGTTATTTGTAGATAATGAAGAAATTGTAAAGTTTTTCCCATTAATACTAATAGTGTCTCCAACTTCTGCATTTAGAATAGGAAAACATTCAATACTATTATTTGAAAAGCTACTATAGGCAGATAAGAAATGTGTGTTCCCATTGATGTAAGAAATTTGCTCTCTAACAACAATCTTATTATTATGGATTGAGTAGAAAATTTTTTTATTCAAGAGTTCTTCAAGATTTTGGATCACTCTGATAAAAGATTTTGTTCTTTCTCCAGAAAGAACAACTTGCCGAAATTCTTTCTTAAATCCTATCACTTCAATATTACCTAAACTGTTCAAAATATCTTGTAATTGACTATTTTGAAATGTTTCATAATAGCTTGTATTATCCAATACAGACTGAATCGCGGTAATATTTACGGTATTTTCAGATGAGCTAATATTGGTGATTTTTCCATCAAATATTTTTGTTTGGCTGAAATGATTTGTAAGGAAGATTGTGCAAGGGGTTTCTATAGGGAAATCCTTAATTGAGATAGGGATTTTTGGATTT
>JBOFDR010000143.1:0-2661 GCA_051647205.1 Brevinema sp.
AAAATAGTATTAAACCCTGGAGAATCTATATAGCTCTGAGGTATATCAAATGAAAGATCAGGAAATTTAAGTGCCGCATCCCCTGTAGGAATAAAACGTCTATGGTTACCATTCGCAATCATCTGAAAAGTCAGACTAATCTTTAGTTGACCAAGAACAAACATATAATCATAAGAGCCTTTTATTTGATAAAAACCAAACAGCTTTTCTGTTGATGGAACAGTACCAACATAAGCTTGAAATTCAGGAGAATTTATCACATCATTGTAAAAAGTTTTAAGCATAGGAGGTACATCATCTGCAAATTCTCTAATAATAGTTCCAAATTCTCTTTTCATATAAGGATCTTGAGTATGTCTAATATAAAATATACTTAAGAGTTGATCTTGAGCTTTATTAGTAATCAAACTTAATGAAATTTGTTGATATACATCCCAAGATCTACTTAATCCGTCTTTACTAGATGGACATAGTTCTATACAAGGAATAATTATTTCTTTAGCTACTTTTTCAGATGCTTTATAATTTTGAGAAGGAAACATAGATAACAAAAAGATAGTTAAAAATAACAATAATGTTTGATAATTCATGAGTATACCTCTTTTTATATTATTTTTTAGACAGTACATATATACTATCATAACAAAATAATAACAATATATCAATAGATATTTATTTATTTCGGCATATTTACCTATAAATCTTTAATAATTAATCATATTTATGAGACCGAAGCTGTCTTTGCTTCTTTTTATCATCATACATTTTGTTCCAATTTTTACGATTTTCTTTTCGTTGTTCTCGTTCTATAACTTTAAAAGCTTTTTCATCTTCGGTCCCTGTTTCTTCAGGTGCTTGGAGAGAATACATCTCACGAGCAAGCTCACGTGTAACATTTTTTTCAAACAAATTTAATACCGTATAATAATAATCACCTAGTTCTTTTGAGATCATAATAATATCACCTATTTTTAGATTGCGAGAGGCTTTGGCAAGCTCTCCATTAACCCTAATACGATTATTATCAATAGCATTATTTGCTTTAGTGCGTTGTTTGTATATTAGACTAACTTTCAGCCATTTATCTAGTCTCATTTTTATAATCCATTTTTTCGGGAGCTGATACACCTAGTAGTTCAAGACCCTGAGCTAATATTTTTTTTGTAGCAAAACAAATTGCCAAACGCGACTCTTCAGATTCATCACCAATGATACGACAATGACGATAAAATCGATGGAATAAACTAGCTAAAGACTCTAAATAAGTAGTAATCTTATGCAGTTCATACGTACAAGCAAGCTCTAGAATTAAATCTTCAAATTTCAACACTTCTAATAATAAAAGTTTTTCTGTTATATCCACAAACTTTGAAAAAGAAGCTTTTTTTTCGGTATGAGATAAAATAGAACAAATACGTGCATGAGCATATTGGACATAATAAACAGGATTATCATCAGAGTTATTTTTTGCTGTTTCTAGATCAAAATCAACCATAGAATTCATCGGACGACGAACTAAAAAATATCGTGTTGCATCAGTTCCAATTTCTTCGATTACCTCGTCGAGTGTAATAATATCACCTGTTCGCTTACTCATGCGAACAGGTTCTCCCTTACGAAATAGATTAACCATCTGACCTAGTAACACAGTAAGATTCCCACCTAATACTTTAACCACAGCAGAAATACGTTCTACATATCCATGATGATCAAATCCTAAAATATTGATCAATTTTGGGAATCCACGTTTGACTTTTTGAGCATGGTAAGCAATATCTGCTGCAAAATAAGTAAAAGATCCATCAGATTTTTTTACAACCCTATCTTTATCGTCTTTACTAAATTCTGTAGAACGAAACCATAGTGCCCCTTCGGACTCGTAGACAACACCTTGATCTTTGAATTCATTAATTGTTTTACTAACAGTATCACTGTCATGCAATGTTTTTTCAGAAAACCATTGATCAAATTCTACAGAAAATGTTTTTAAAGTTTCTGCTTGTGATTCTTGCATTAATATTTCAGGAGCTTTGCCTGTCTGGGTTACTTTTTCAGCAAGATCTCTAATATATGATCCCTTATAACCATCTTCAGGAATTTCTTGATTATTTTGAACAGCTGTAATGGTATTATTGAGATGAGAAATCTGAACACCCGCATCATTAACATAAAACTCACGATGAACAGTAGCTCCAGAAAAATTTAATAAACGTGCCAAACTGTCACCTACTACGGCCCAACGACCATGCCCAATATGCAGAGGACCCGTAGGATTTGCACTGATATATTCAAGTAAGATATGCTGATCAACACAAGAATCATTTTTGCCAAATACTTTATCAGAAAGAATAACTTGTAATTTTTTTTTAAGAAAATTGTCACTGATGAAAAAATTAAGATACCCTGGACCTGCAATCTCTACTTTTTCAAACATCTCATGATCTTGAAGATGAGCTATGATATCCTCAGCAATGGCTCGAGGATTTTTTTTAAGTTCGCGTGCGAGACTCATCGCAATAGGGGTTGAAAAATGTCCATGTTCTAAATTCTCAGGATATTCTATTGGAATATTTTTGACAGATACATTCAGCTTATTTAATACTTGATCAAGAATTTTTCTAATATTATTTTTCATATCATCACCTTATTTTTGATCTAAAT
>JBOFDR010000144.1:0-6217 GCA_051647205.1 Brevinema sp.
CAAATTGGACGGCATCATTCATCATCATTGATGCTGTTTCTGGATTATAAGAAACACTATTTTCAATATCAGAGAGAAGCTGAGAAACTGAGCTATGCTCTGTAGAAGCTATTGCTTTTTTTATAAAATCATCCTCATCTTCTTCAATGCGAAGAAAGAAAATTAAAAGTACTAATCCAAGTATTAAGAGTAAAGCAATGGTAAAAGCGATAAAAGGGGAGATATAAAATTTGTTACCAAAATAGTAGATAGCTGGAGTGAAATATGGTATTTTAAGTTCTGAAACAATATTTTTATTGAGATTATTAGGAAAATCTTGAAATTTTCGTACTAATGTAGAAATAACTTTCGGAGACAATGTTTTTGTATCATCAATTAATAAAATGGGAGCATTCTGATCTATTGCTCTAATGTGAGCTTTTGAAAAAGAAAGATCATTAATGAGAGTATCAGACGGAAATTCCGCAATAACGTAACCAGAGTTTGTTTGTTCAATAGATGTTGGATCCTGATAACGTACTATTCCTACTAGTGTATCCTTATCAATAAAGAAAAATAAAGGGTCATCTCCTTTACTCCATCCAATAATATTGGAGTACACAGATTTTCCATTTAAAAAAAGTTCACTAGAAAAAAGTATGTTACCATAATGATTAACAAGATGTAATGATGAAAGCCCCGTTTGTTTTAGATAACTAAAATCCATCGTTGAAATAGTTTTTTTTGATAAAATTTCACCAATTTTATGAGATTGAGCAATTTCTTGCATACCTTTAATAAAAAAGTGAGCCTTATCTAAAATATTTTTTTCATAGGCTTTACTTTTTTTATCAAAATATTTTAAGCGTGAATTATAAATAAAACTAGACTGTGTCAGAACAAGAATAGAAGCAATACCTGCAAGAGCAAAACTTAAGATTACTCCCGATAATAATAGATGTTTTTTAAGCATATTATCTCCAAATAAACTATAAGAACAATATATATTATATTATACCTTATAATTAAAAAACAATCTACTAAATTAATAAAAAAATAACTTTTTATTAATTTAGTATTTCTAAAATAAAATCTCCTCTCAGTTTCTGAGAGGAGATTTTATTTTTATAAAGAATAATCCATGGTAGATAGACGTTTATAGTGTTTGTAGCGGTCTTTTGCTTGTAGTTCGGCAAGATCAAATAGTTCTTTAGCCATTTCTGGGAAAGAACGTCCTAAAGCACTAAATCGTACTTCATGACCAATAAACTGTTGGAATAGTTCAAACTTAGGTTCTCCAGAATCAAGCAAAAATGGATTTTTTCCTTCTTGAACAAGAGATGGATTGTATCTCCATAAATGCCAGTAACCAGAGTCCACTGCTAGTTTTTCTTCTGATTGAGCGTTTGTTAAACCACCTTTTAATCCATGAGCAATACATGGGGAATAAGCAATAATCAATGATGGTCCAGGGAATGATTCTGCTTCTTGCATTACTTTCAGAGCATGAGCTTTGTTGGCTCCCATAGAAATTTGACCTACATATATATGGCCATAAGTTGCCATCATAAGACCAAGATTTTTCTTTGCAGTTGGCTTTCCTTTATGAGCAAATAAAGCCTGTGCACCAAGAGGTGTAGATTTAGATGCTTGACCACCTGTATTAGAGTAAACTTCTGTGTCTAGGACGAGAACATTAATATTTTCATTATTTGAAAGAACGTGATCTAATCCACCAAAACCAATATCATAAGCCCAACCATCACCACCAAATAACCACATAGAAGATTTAACAAGGTAATCTTGAAGTTCCCTAATTTTAAGTGCTACAGTGCTTGTTTCTGTTTTTAGAGCTTCTTTTAAATTTGCTGTGACTTCACGTGTTTTTTCAGAATCATCGTGAAGATCAAGCCATTCTTGGAATACTTGAATATTAGAAACAGCTTTTTCTGTAATTGCTTGTTTAATATATTCAATAGCTCTTTCTCTAAGTTTTTTACGCGCAGTATACATACCAAAACCAAATTCTGCATTATCTTCAAATAAAGAGTTTGCCCAAGTTGGTCCATGTCCTTGATCATTAGCAGAATAAGGTGTAGATGGCATAGATCCACCATAAATAGAAGTACATCCAGTTGTGTTAGCGATCATCATACGATCACCAAATAATTGAGTTACAAGCTTAATATAAGGTGTTTCACCACATCCTGGACATGCCGCATGAAATTCAAATAATGGTTGTTCAAACTGAACTGCTTTAGCATTGTTTTTCCCAAAAGGATTTTTAGGCTTACAATTTTTAAAGAGCCAATCATAGTTAACTTGTTCTTTTTCTTGCACAGCAATAGCTTCCATAGCTAAAGCTTTGTTACCACTTTTTCCTGGACAAATATCCACACAAGCTGAACAGCCTGTACAGTCAGCAACAGAAACAGAAATCTTATATTGTAAATCTGTTGCTCCTGTTGCAACCAATGTTGTCATATCTTTTGGAGCAGCTGTTTTTTCTTCATTTGTTAATAAGAATGGTCTAATAACAGCGTGTGGACAAACAAAGGCACATTGGTTACATTGAATACAGTTATCTTCGATCCAAGCTGGAACAAGATCTGAAATATATCGTTTTTCATATCTTGTTGATCCAGACATTACAGTACCGTCAATAAATTCACCAGAGAAAGCACTAACAGGTAATGATTCCCCTTCTAATTGGTTTACAGCAGCTGCGATTGTTTGTACAAAGATAGGGGCATTTTCATATTTAGTAAGTTCAAAATCACCTTCAAGATTTTTCCACTTAGCTTTAACTTCTATTTTTTGAAGTTTTTCTGCAGCTGCATCAATTGCTTTATAGTTCATTTCGACAATAGCCTCTCCTTTACGGATATAGCTTTTATGAGCAGATTTTTTCATTAATTCTACAGCTTTTTCATAAGGAAGGATATTAGCTAATTTAAAGAATGCTGATTGTAAGATAGTATTAGACTGACGCATACCAATTTCACGTGCAGTAGCATTAGCATTAATAATATAAAAATTAATATTATGCTCAGCTAAATAACGTTTAATATGATTTGGAAGTTTTTCATCTATTTCTTCTACAGACCAAGAAGTATTTAATAAGAAACTACCACCGTCTCTTAGACCTTTAAGAAGGTCATATTTATAAATATAAGAAGGAACAGAACAACTAATAAAGCTAGGTGTTTGAATCAAATAAGGAAGATTTAAGTCTTCTTTACCAAAACGAAGATTTGAGATCGTGTAACCACCACTTTTTTTAGAATCATAATCAAAATATGCCTGAATATTAAGATCTGTATTATCACCAATGATAGAAATAGAGTTTTTATTAGCTCCTACAGTACCATCAGATCCAATTCCATAAAATTTACATTCAATAGTACCTTCAGGAACAACGCTAAGATATTTACTTGGCAATGATTTAAAAGAAACATCATCAACAATCCCTATGGTAAAGTCATTTTTAGGTTCTGATAAAGAAAGATTTTCAAATACAGCTAAAATCTGACCTGGAGTAACATCTTTAGAAGATAATCCACCACGTCCACCTACAATCACAGGATGACGATCTTGATCAGAAAATGCTTCACAAACATCTAAGTATAGCGGTTCACCTGTAGAACCTAGTTCTTTACAACGATCAATAACAGCAATTTTTTGTACCGTTTGAGGGATATTTGAGAGAAGATGTTTTGTTGGAAAAGGTCTGTATAAATGAATGGCAATCACAGCAACTTTTTCACCTTTTTTAAAAAGAGTATCCACAACTGCTTTAGCAGTACTTGCCATAGAACCCATAAGAATAATAATATGTTCTGCATCATCAGCGCCATGATATTCAACTGTTTTAAGCTCACGACCAAGTACTTTAGATACTTCATCCATAGTTTCTTGAATAACATCAGCTAAATTTTCATAATAAGGATTTCGAGCTTCAAAAGCTTGGAAATAAATATCTGGAGTTTGTGCAGTCCCTCTAGTAACAGGACGATCTGGAGATAATCCTCTCTTACGAAAGGTATCTATATGATCAAAATTAGCTAATTTTTTATAATCATCGTACTCTAATACTTCAACTTTTTGAATCTCATGAGAAGTACGGAAACCATCAAAAAAGTGCATGAAAGGTACTTGTGTTTTTAAAGTAGCAAGGTGTGACACTAAAGCATAATCATGAGCTTCTTGAACAGAGTTAGAACAAAGCATTGCCCACCCTATTTGACGACAAGCCATTACATCACTATGATCTCCATAAATAGAAAGAGCATGTGTTGCAACAGTTCTTGAAGGGATATGAAATACAGTAGGTAAAAGTTCTCCAGCGATCTTATACATATTAGGAATCATCAATAATAAACCTTGGGATGCTGTAAATGTTGTTGTGATAGCTCCTGCTTGTAAAGAGCCATGAACGGCACCAGCTGCACCAGCTTCGGATTGAAGCTCAGTGATTGTCATTGTATCACCAAAGATATTTTTAACTCCTTGAGCTGACCAAGCATCACAATGCTCAGAAAGAGGAGTTGAAGGAGTGATAGGATAGATAGCAGCAACCTCTGTAAAGGCATAAGCTACATAAGCTGCTGCTTTATTTCCATCCATTATCATTTTTTGTACAGCCATAAAAACCACCTGTTATAATTTGAAATCTCGATAAAAATTTCAAATGAAATATACTATATATAATATGTTATCTATTCAAGAGTCTCTCTTGTACGAAAAGCCTCTATAATACTTTTTTTACCAGCAAAATGAATAGCTGTTCCTACAGAAATCCCTCTTGCTAATATTGTTAATCGGACATCACTGTCAGAAAGAAATTCTTTTAGATACATTGATGTTACATCGCCTTCTGTTGTTGCACTTAAGGCTATAATCAATTCCGTAATTGATTTTGTTTTAAGATATTTTTTTAATTTTTCAAAAGGAAGATTAGCAATTGTTTTACCTTCCAAAGGAGATATAACACCTCCAAGAACAAAATATAATCCTTTATAAGATCCTGTTTCTTCGATATCAATGATATCAAGAACATCTTCTACTAAACAAATTAATTTTTGATCTCGTGTTATATCAAAACAAATAGAACAAAACTCTTGCCCTTCAAGAGCAAAATAACCACACTGAGGACAAATACTAACTAAGTCTGAAAAATTTAATAAATATTGCCCCAACTCTTTAGCGTGTTGTTGTCCTTTTTGAGTAAACCACACTGCTAGTTTTTCGGCATTTTTAGGACCAATATTTGGGGTTTTGTTTAATAATTTTGATAATCTTTTTATTGGTTCTGGAAGCACAAGATCCTCTTTATCCCAATTTTATTTTCCTTGTTGCAATAAGTTTGCCATAGGAGAATTTTTGAAAGTTTTCTTTTGAATAGATTCTAATTCTTTAGAAGCTGTTTTCATAGCTTCTCTTACATATTTTGCAAGATCTTCTTTTGAGAGTTTCATCGCATCGTCAGAAAATTCAATTTGCTTTAACGTTTTTTCACCATCAACCGTTACTTTTACATAGTCTTTTTTTGACGACGCTTTTACTCTTGTTTCTTCAAGCTGTTTTTTATAAGTATTCATTTCTTCACGCATTTTCATCATTTGCTTCATATTATCTAACATGAGATCTCCTTGCATTACTATATTATTTTATGATATTTCAAATAAATTTTTTAATAGACCTTCTCTATCAGAAGAGTCATTATCTTTGCTTTGTGTCTGAATAATATCTAAAGGAGCTTTTATCACCTCTTCAATCTTCTGATTAGAATAGTGCTCAGGTAAAAGAGATTTAGAGTGTGATAAAGTATCTATAATAGGTTCTTTGCTTTGTGTATGAGCTTGTTGCTCTAAAGCTACTGAAAGAGCACCTCGAGATGGTATATAAATATTTTCTTTTTCAATAGATGGTACAGAAATAGTAGGCTTAGTAAGATTTACTTTCGGTTCTCTACCAATAAGCTTTAATATCTCCTGACGAAATTGAGAAAGTGGAATACGATTTTTATAATCCAGCATCTTAAATAAAGTACTTTCAATCCAAAAACGTTCGGCTGTTTCCTTTCTTAAAACATCACAAAGATCTAAAGATAAGTTTAGAAGAGTTAAGGTTTCATCGTCAGATAAAGCATGAAATAAATCTTTAATCTTTTGATATCTTTCAGCAGTAATATTAATTAAAAAATGACCAGCAGGTAGTTTTTTAATAAGAAGACCTT
>JBOFDR010000145.1:0-5281 GCA_051647205.1 Brevinema sp.
TAATAATAGTTTGATTCCGTCATTAGTTATAATATATTTTTTATCTACTTTGAAATCTTGATCAGACAGTGTAGTCCAGTTACCAGTGTTGATTCTAAGACTAGAAATCTTCTGCAAAGATGGAGTAAATTGACTCAAAATATTAACTGTATTTTGAGAATTTACAAGATTTGAGTTTTCAGTTATTTGACGTTCTTTTGTCTGACGTATAAACTTATTTTCTAGTTCATAATTATGACATGAGAGTAAGCTTAGTAATAGTAATAATTTTTTCATACTAGGAATCCTTATATTAATTATCTATACATTTACTTTTATATCTTAGTATGATGGCTATGACTAAATCAAGGATTTAGATGATTGGCAGTATAATGTTTGAAATTTTTGCAATTTATTTCTATAATAATAGATAAACAATCAGAGGTAATCTATGTTTGATTATAAAAAAGTATTAGCTTTATTAGAAGAATCATTTCCTTCTATGATATTTGATCGAGAATGTTATTTATCTGATTATACTTATATGAAGGTTGGAGGAAAAGCTGCTTTGATGACTTTTCCTCGTTCTATGAATGAAATTGAAAAATTGTTAGTGTTTTGTACGGAGCATAAAATTAAGTGTTTTGTGTTAGGAAAGGGATCAAATTTAATTGTCAATGATGAAGGAGTTGATGCACTCTTTATTAATACTAAAAATCTTACAAAAATAGTTTTAAAAGATAAACTTTTGATCCGTGTTGAGGCAGGAAAAGACTTAAAAGATGTTAGTGACTTTGCATTATCTCATTGCCTAACAGGTTTTGAATTTGCCTCTGGGATTCCAGGAAGCATTGGTGGAGCTATCTATATGAATGCTGGTGCTTATGATGGTGAAATGAAAGATGTAGTTGTTACGACAAGAGTTTTCCAACCTACTCAAGGGATTATTACCTTGACTAATGAAGAACAAATATTTGCCTATAGAAAAAGTATTTTTTCTAATAGTGATGCCGTTATTCTTGAGACTCTTATTAGCTTAAAAAAAGGCAATCCTCAAGAGATTGCCGATAAAATAAGTGATTTGACTCAAAAAAGAACAGAGAAACAACCGCTTAATTTTCCAAGTTCAGGGAGTACTTTTAAGAGACCCGAAGGCTATTTTGCTGGGAAATTAATTACTGATGCTGGGTTAAAAGGTTTTCAAATAGGTGGTGTAGCTGTTTCTGAGAAACATACAGGATTTCTTGTCAATCTTGGTGGTGCCACAGCCAATGATATATTGTTATTAATAGATCATATTAGAAAAGAAGTTTTCAAACAATTTAATATAATGTTAGAACCTGAAGTAAAATTTTTACAAAAAGATGGTTCTTTTAAAGAATTTTAAGTTGAAAATTTGAGATAAAATCTTTAGTTTTCTTTTTTTAAAAAAGATAAATAGGCTTCTTTATAAGTAACAAGAATTTTTTCAGCTTCTTTGTATTTATTTTGAGCCATGAGAAGCGTTGCAAAATTAAATGTAATTTTAGTGCCATGATGAAAATTTTCATTAGTAATTGTAGACATCATTAATGTCTTGTATTGAGTACCAACCTCGTCAATATCACCTGCATCACGAACAAGATCACTGAACAATCTTAGGTTATATGGTTCACTTGATGATGGTGTGTCATATTGAGCACTAATAAGATGAGCACAAATTTGACATTGTTCTTTAGCATAATCTAACTGGTTTATTTTTAGAAATAGATCAGCTAAAAGTTCGTGGACTTTTATATTCTCAAATTTTGTCACCTCTAGATTAATAAGGTCTTGCAGTGCTGGCATAAAATTATCATTTACTAAAAATTGCTCAGCACGTTCTAAAATACTATCAAATTCCTCTAAAGGAATAATAGTTGCAGAAGGAAGCTCAAAATGTGAGCTACTATGATAAATATTACCAATATTTTGTTTAGTAAGTGGAGCAAAATTTTTATAAACTTTTCCCATATAATATACCTTTATGAATAATGATTTCTAAAATTTATCGGTTTTATTTTTTAAGACATTATAGTTATTTTTAAAATAAAAAACCAAGAGAATTTCTCTTGGTTTTTTGGAAATAAGTTTATTTTTTATTAGCAGGTTCTACATTGACAGAAATTCCAGATACTCTAGATTTTTGCATGTTACTGTAAACGATATCAGCTTTTTCTTCAGAAACTTCAAAGAAAGTAAATTTATCAAAAATATTGATTTTACCAACATGATTTCCTTCAAGATTACATTCACGCACGAGGGCTTGAATAATATCTTTTGGAGTTGTTCTGTTGAGGCGACCAACATTGATAAAGAAACGAACCATTCCTGCTTCAGCACCTGTATCCGAGAATTGACCAGTTAGTTGTTTTTTCTTCTTTTCAGAGCTTCCAGTACGTTCTTCTGTAAACATTTTAAGTAAACTTGCTGCGAGAGCTGTTACATCAATATTAGCAGCGGTAGCCCAACTTTGAATCTTATGTGTGTATGTTTCAATATCTTCGGATGTTGCTAATTTAGTTAATTTTTCGATCATACGTTGGTGTTGGATATGTTCTACATCTTGAGGAGATGGCATACGCATAAATTTTGGTTCAGTCTTAGTAAGACGTTGAACGATTTTCAATTGAAATTTATCACGACGTCCAATAAAAGCATAGCTTTTTCCTTCACGACCAGCACGACCTGTTCTACCAATACGGTGAACGTATTGTTCTGGATCTTGAGGGAAATCATAGTTAATAACAAGATCAACATCATCGACATCCAGTCCTCTAGCAGCAACGTCTGTTGCAACAAGAACTTCAATAGTTCCTTGACGGAATTTTTGAAGAACAGAATCTCTTTGAGCTTGTTTCATATCTCCGTGAAGTCCGTCAGCAAAAATACCGTGAGCTTGCAATTCTGAAACAACTTCATCGGTTTTACGTTTTGTATTACAAAAAATCAAACTTAAACGAGGATTTTCAATTTTGATGATACGCATTGTTGCTTCAAGTTTTTGATGTTCCGATATTTCTAAAGAAAATTGTTCCACTCTAGGTGCAGTAAGTTGGGAATTAGCAATTTTAACAGAAATGGGTTCTTTTTGAAAACGTTTTGCAATTTCTGCAATCTGTTTAGGCATTGTCGCAGAGAACATGATGGTTTGTCTAGTAGTAGGGGATTTTGCAAGGATATTTTTCATATCATCTACAAATCCCATATCAAGCATACGATCAGCTTCGTCTAAAATTACCATCTTGATTTTATCTAGTGATAAAGTACCACGATCTAAATGGTCTATAATACGTCCTGGTGTTCCAACAACAATATGAGCTCCTCTTTTTAGGGATTTGATTTGGCGATCAATAGATGTTCCACCATATACAGGGACAATTTTTAATTTTCTACGATGTGTAGCAATTTTCCCAATCTCATCAGCTACTTGATTAGCTAATTCACGTGTAGGACACATGATGAGAATTTGAGTGTTTGGATCATCGATATCCATACTCATTAATGCAGGAATACCAAAAGCGATGGTTTTTCCTGATCCAGTGTGTGCTTGTCCAATAATGTCATTACCTTCTAAAATGATAGGTAGACTTTTAGATTGGATCATAGTCGGGTTTTTATACCCTAGATCTTCAATCGCTCTGAAAATATCTTCAGGAAGATTAAGATCTTCAAATGTTCTTTCGAGGTCGAATGTTGTGCTCAAATGAAACTCCTTTACGTATGTAGCATCGTTTCTATGATAAGGATGAAATTTTTTCCAAAATAATTTTTGAGTGGTTAATAGATTGTCTATAAAAATAGATCTTTTCAAATTTCGTCGCATAGAGTCAATGCTCTTACAATTAAATGTATTTTTAAATACATTTATATCATAACATAAAAAACTCATTTTGTGAATAGTTTTACTAACTTTTTTTATTCTTTACTTATTTCTTTTAATATTTAGTTTTAGTTAATAATATCACAATTTTATTTTAATCCTAAAAAAATTTGACAATAATTTTAAGCTGTAATATACTTTTATTATAACACTACACCCATACGAGGAGTTCTTAATGATTGGAGAAAATTACCTGAAAATCACCCAATCTATTTGTTTTTTTATATTTTTTCTTTGTATAGGAATTTCTCATGCTCAATATAATACAAATAATAGTTCTACAGAAGATAAGATTTTTTCTGGAGCTTACTCAGGCAATTTAGAATATTTGAAATTTGTAGCAGGTACAGATGCTAATGTGAATATTATCGATACCTATGGTTTTACTCCTTTAATGTGGGCTGTTCATCAAAATCATACAGAAGTAGCTCGTTATTTAATAGAAAATTTTGCAGATGTTAATATTAAATCACGAGAAGGACATTCAGCAATTCTTCTTGCAGCAGAAAATAATAACTATGAACTGATAGTTTTATTAGGTACTTTTGGTGCTAATTTAGACGATATTGATCATTATGGTAATTCTGTAATGCACTACGCAGCTGCAGGTGGACGTCAAGAAATTATCGATTTTTTACTTACTTTTGGTGCTCACATTAATGTAGCAAATCAACAGGGATTATATCCTTTAGACTATGTCTCACAAAACGGTCATCATGATCTGATGCAGTATCTTTCTTATATAGGAACACCTATTCCTGATCATTTAGTCAGAAGATCAACCGTTATTCCTATACATGATACATCAACAGTATCTATTCCTAATGTGAATGAATATCGAGAAACATTACGATAAAAATATAAATAATATATTATTTATATTTTTATAAATAATATATTAAAAATTCCGATATAACTATTGAAATTATATTATTTTATATGATTTTTATTGATATCACTGATATTATAATGGTATTAATAAAAAATACATTGAGAGGTTCTTACACGTGAAATTCAAAATATTATCTATTATATTTTTTGTAACAATAATTCCTTTATCTTTACAAGCTCAATCCACCCAAACTACCTCCTCTAACTATTCTCCCGTACATTGGGCTGCTGCACAAGGATACTCAGAAATGCTTAAGGTTCTTGTAGAGAAAGGTTATGATATCAATGGGCAAGATTCTTCAGGATTTTCGCCCCTACATTATGCTGCTGCATCAGGAAAATTTGATAGTGTCGAATTGTTGGTCTCTAAAGGAGCTGACCTCTATCTTGTTAACAAAGATAACTTAACTGCTATGTCTCTTGCAGCTCAGGCAGGGGAACAAAAAATTGTTGACTTTTTATTCGTGAAAATGAGATCGACACGTGTAGAAGAGCTCAAAGTCCAAGCCG
>JBOFDR010000146.1:0-17923 GCA_051647205.1 Brevinema sp.
TGGCATAAGCAGGTCGTATCATAAGAGCATGTTCAAGCCCTGGGATACTATGGATTAATTCTTCTTGTACATTGATAGGAAGTGCGTTAGAAATACCATTAGGATAAAATTCTGCACTGTACATACTTTCTGGCTCTAAAAACACATGATGTCTTTCATGATCAGGAAACTTCATTACCTTATCTTCAATAGAAGGACAATAACGTACTCCTGTAGCATCAACATCTCCAGAATACATAGGAGCTTTATTGATGTTATTTTTTATGATCTCATGGGTTTTATTAGTTGTGTACGTAAGGTAGCAAGGATGTTGATCTGGATTAAACGTATTAATATCTGTACGAAACGAAAAAGGTCTAGGATTCTCATCTCCCAGATGGACTGTGGTTTTAGAAAAATCAATTGTTTTTTGATCAATACGAGGAGGGGTTCCTGTTTTAAATCGATAGGTACGTAGCCCTATATCTCTAATACGATAAGATAATCCTATAGAAGAAGCCTCTCCCATTCGACCAGATGGAAATGATTTGTCTCCAATATGTATTAGCCCATTTAAAAATGTTCCTGGTGTAATAACGACTGTTTTGGAAAAATATTCATTCCCAAGACTACTAATTACCCCTGTTATTTTATTATCATTAATGATGATATCTTCAATGGAATCTTGAATAATGGTTAGATTTTTGATGGTAAAGAGTTGTTTTTGGATCAGATGCCGATACATTACTTTGTCAGTTTGAACACGAGTAGATTGAACATCAGCACCTTTTTTTGTATTTAAACGTCGAAATTGTAGACCTGATTTATCTGTAATTAAGCCCATAAGTCCACCTAGAGCGTCAATTTCTTTGACAAGTTGACCTTTTCCGATTCCACCAATAGAGGGATTACAAGGCATGTGTCCCATTAAATCAATGTTTGATGAAAGTAAGAGTGTTTTTGCACCTATTTTTGCGGATGCATGAGCAGCTTCGATACCAGCATGTCCACCACCAACAATAATTACATCCCAGAAATTTTTATTTACCACAAATCATTCCTCAATTTTTTTTTAAATTTTCCGATATTCAATTGATATAAAATTACTAAATATTATATTAGAGAATCATTTATTTGTAAAGCAAAATCATCATAAATATTAAGGTAAAGTATGGATCAAAAATCAAAAATTTCGAAGAAAAGAATACTGCCTCTTCATCTTTTTTTAGCCTTTGCAGGCATAGGATTTATGACTTTTTTTCTTTTAGGTTCAAGGATTAATTTTTTATTTTTTAAAGCTCAGGAAGATCAAATTTCTGCAAAAGTCATTGATAACATTAGTAAAAATCAGTATAACTCTGTAGATAAAGATATTTTATATACGGAAAAAATTCATTATTACCCTTATGAGCCTATTGAGATTTTTGTTAAATTAAATCAAGAAAGTTCGTCTAATATGGGGCTTGTTTTGGTTGTTTTGGATGACAAAGGAAATCCCACTAAAAATATTTTTAACGAAGATTGTGTTCTTTTATCTTTTTCAACAAATCATCAACTTTACCATCTTGTTTGGTATCCAAAAAATACATCCTACCATGGTGTATTAAAATTTGAGGTAAGAGCAAGTTCTTCGTTGTTTGAGCAAAAATCTTTATTAAAAAAATCCATCTATGTTTCTTTAGATCAAGGAGCTTATTCTTTACCTCATTCTTATACTTTTTTAGGAATGGACTCTAAAGAAGCAGATGCTACAAGACGTATTCTTTCTATAAAAGGTAAAGAAGCTACAAAATCTGATCTAGTAAACTGGTTTTCTTTATATAATAATGATGCTGTTGTTATGCCTGTAGGGATCACAAAGACATTTGATTTTGATCCAAATAAACCGTTCCCTATCTGGGATATAGATAAATTAAATGAGAATCTTGCTTTAGCAAAGAGTTTTTCATCTTATAAGATAAAGTCTGCTGTTTGGATTCAAGCATTGGAGATTGATGGAGCTTTTAAGCCTGAATTAGAATATACAGAAAGTATTCGTTCTAATATAGAGTATACTAATTCAAGTTGGATTTCAATCAGTGACCAAAAAAGAAAAAATCATCTTAAAAAAATCTTAGAAGATTTATCGCTTAATAAAGATATCTTTTTTATTGGTTTTACGAAAGCTCTTTTTTATCAGAATTTTCATAACGATCTTCAAAAGAAATTTGATCAATTATTTCCAAGCCTCTTACCAGTAGATCGTCGTTCTTTTGAACAGTGGAAGCAGTATCAAATTGTTCAATATTTTCGAGAAATTCTTTTGAATAATAAAAAAGATAAGCCGATTTTTTTTATTTTTGAAGGCAAAGAACTGTTAGTAAATCCACAAATTCTGGATATGGCTTTTTCAGTAGGAGCAGATTTTATTATGCTGGATCTTGATGTACCATTAGAGTTTCTTTCTACAGAGCTTAAGCTAATTAAGAAAAATACGTCCTTTGAAAAATTTCATGATAAAATTGTTTTATCATACCAGATTAATCATAATAATTCTTTTTCAAAAAATATTTCGTCTTTAGAAAATTGGGTTTCAGAAAATCTTAAATTGCTTGCAGACGAACATATTAATAGCCTTAGGATTCAAGATTTTTATCGAGCATTATTTGGTAATAGGGGTGCATATCCTGCTTATCAATGGATGTTGATGATAGGGGATTTGATTTCTAAATGGAAAGAAAAACAATTCATTTTCCCTGTTGAACATAGTATTGTTGCAGATAAAAAAACTATTTCTGATCATATTAGTTTAAATGTTGAACTCTATAATAGATCAAGTGATACGATAAAAGATTATCAAATGGAGTTGTTGTCTCTTGTGAGCGTACCAAATATAAACATTTTGATTAAATTGCCGATAATTAATTCAAAAGAGATTCTTCGTACCAATATTACGTTAAGTAATGTGAAATTTGAGCGTGGAGCGTTAAAGAAAAAAACTCACTTTTTGGGTTTATTAACAAAATATTCTTCTAAAGAATTTCAAAACCTTCAGCAAGTACATATGATTTCTTTCATTGATCCTGATGTTACTGAAAATGTTTCGTTAGAAATAGATGACAACTTTAATAGCCAAATAAAATTAGTAGATATAAGTAGGAATCAGACAGATTTCCAAAAAGAAGAAACAAACATTATACCTAATATCTCATCACAGTCTTCTGTAGTATCTTCTCAAACTAACACAGAACCTTTTTCTAATAAAGCTCCTGAGACCAAACCTGTGCAAGTTAAAAAAGTGGATGAAAAAGAAATTGAAAAATCTAAAGAAGAAGATATAGATAAAGAAGCTGATAAAAAAGTTGACAAGAAAAAAGTTCCTCTTTGGAAGCGTAACAGACAGAAAAATAAAGAAAAAGAGTAAAATGCTTGACTTTAATTTCGGATTAAGGTTATAATATAAATAATATTATTTTCTATAGTTACCTGGAGGATTATAAAGTGCCTAACATCAAATCAGCTAAAATTAGAGTAAAGCAAAGTGAAAAAAAACGTATCAGAAATAAAGCGATCAAAACTTTCATCAGACATCTCAGAAGAAATACAACTGCAGTATTATCTGAAAAAACATTAGATGGAGTAGCTGCAGTTGCTACACTTAATGAATTTAAAAAACAAATTGATAAAGCTTGGGCAAAAGGCGTATTACCTAGAAATACATCTTCTCGTATCAAATCTTCAATGGAATTGCTTTTCAAAGCTAATTACAACTAAAAATAATAAAAATAATAAAAAATTATCTTAATATATCTGTTGTTTATAATTAATAGGAGTTGGAATATGGGTAAAAGTAAATTAACGAAACTAGATCTTGTTGATTTAGTTCACACACACGATGAGGTATCCGAAATCGGAGTTACCAAATCTCAAGTAACCGTTGTTGTCTCAAAGTTTATTGAAACATTGAGAAAGGAAATTGAGAAGTTGAATCAGGACGAACGTATTGAGTTAAGAGGTTTTGGCACATTTGGTGTTAGAAAACGAAAAGCTCGGATTGCAAGAAATCCTAAGACAAATGAACATGTGAATGTTCCAGAGAGGAAGTCACCTTATTTCAAGGTAGGCAGACACTTAAGATCAATCAACAAGTAAAAACAGATTCAAAAAATAACAACAAATATTCTTAAGAAAAAAGGAGCTTATATAAGCTCCTTTTTTTATTATTAGTATTTTTTATTAAAAACCGGTTGGGCAATCTAAAAATTCATATTCTAATGATGGATAGAATGTTTGTAATTTGCTTATTATTGCTCTAACTCCGAATGTCTCGGTTGCATAGTGTCCCGCACAAATTACATTTATAGATAATTCTTTAGCATAGTGATAAAGCAGACTATTTGTTTCTCCACTAAGTAAAGTATGTGCATTTTTTTCGTGAGCTTCAAACAGTGCTCTTAAATCTAGTCCTGCACCACCAGAACATAACGCGACTCGTTTGATAGTTGATGGACCAAAATTCATTTCTACTATCTTAGGGCTAATAAGGTTTGAAACTTTTGATTTGAATTGATTATATGAAATTTCTTCATTATATTCAGCTATGTAACCCACATCAAAAAATAACTCATCTGTATTTTTCATTCCAAGAATTTTGATAAGCAGAGCGTTGTTACCTAGTTCTTGATGAATATCCAAAGGTAAATGCGAGCAGTAAAGATTGATTTCATGATCAAATAAAATTTTTAGTCTTTTTTTATCAAAACTATCAATTTTTTTTAGTCCACCCCAAATAAGACCGTGATGAGTAATCAAAAAATCTACTTTTTTTTCTATAGCTATTTGTAGAACTTCTTCGGAAATATCGACAGCACAAGCAATCTTCTTGATTTCTTTTTTCCCCTCAAATTGCAGACCGTTAAATGTGTGATCTTTTATTTTATGAGGTTCTAGCCACTCATTTAGTGTTTTTACAAGGGTATCTTGATCAAGCATACTAGCCCCCTCGTTTATGATTTACCCATTTACGCACTGCTTTATTATGATCTTCTAGATTAGAAGAATAAGTATGGAAACCTTCGGGATCTCTTACAAAATAAATATAATTATGCATTATAGGTTTTAACGACGCTGCAATAGCATTTTTACCTGGGTTTGCGATAGGATAAGGAGGAAGACCTCTACGAGCATAAGTATTATAAGAAGATTGCCATGGTGGACGTAGGTGACGAGTTTTAATATTTCCTCGATATTCATTATCCAAAATAAGAGCATAAATTAAGGTGGGATCAGCTTGAAGACGCATGTTCTGAAAAATACGATTACTGTATACACCTGCAACCTTAGGCATTTCTTCGATACTAGATGCTTCTTTTTGAATAATAGATGCAAAAATAAGTAGCTTATGTAATGAAATACCAGTATTTTCTGCTTTTTTATCAAATTTTTCTGATTTTATAACATCTTTGAATCTATTGACCATAATCTTAACTACGTCATGAGGATTCATGTTTAATTGGAAATGATAAGTATCAGGAAATAGGTAGCCTTCAATCATGGGGGGAGCTGGAAAAGGAGCTGCGTATTTGTTTCCATTTAAATCAGAAAAGCGATAGATTTTTTCAATAGGTTTAGATGCTAGTACAGGTATTCCAAGATCTCTAAACCACTTTTTGTCAGAAACTTCAACAAAAAATTCTTTAGCACTGATAATACCTTTATCTTCAAGAAGAGCCGCAATTTCAAAAACATTCAGTCCTTCTTTAATAGTTATCGAAAGAACATTTCCTTTACCTGAAGTGACAATTTTTAATATTTTTGAATAAGAAGATTGGACAGGAATCTCATATTCACCAAACTTGATTTCTTGATCTTTTCCTGTTAATCTAGCAAGAATACGAAATAAAAGAGGATCTGTGATAATTGACTGTTGTTTTAGATTACTTGCTACTTTATGAATGGATTCACCTTTTTGTACTTTAAAAGTAGTTTTTTCTGAATTGATTGATTTTCCACAAGAAACCAAAAATAAGCTAACAACTAACAAAAGTAATTTTTGCATAACAAGCTCCTTTGTATAATCGTTCATATTATAACATAAATCATTGTTTTTGGAAATAATAAAGCCTCAAAAAATGAGGCTTTATTTCATATGTGTTTTACAGGTTTCTGCATAAGGGATAGCTTCTAAACGTTCGAATTCAATATGATTACTACATATTGAACACTTACCAAAGATACCATCTTCGATACGCTTAATCGCACGATCTATTTTTTCAAGAGTTATTTTTTGTGATGAGGTCAATCCTTCACTAACAGAAACATATGTAACTGCTTCGGCTTTATCTGCCAAATCACCTGATACATTAAAAGGACTTTTTTCATCCTCAATTTCGCCTTGGATAGTTTCAATTAAATCTTTTCTTAACTCAACTAATTGAGTATAAAATAGTTTTGTTTGTTCAGTAGATAACATAATTACTACCTCCTCTTTGATAATGAGAGGCATTTTATCATATACAAAATATTAATTAATTGTAAATTAAGAAATGCCAATTAGTTAGTAGCTTCAATGACACTAACAAAGGTTCTTCCTCTTCTGTGAGAAAAGGATACAATGCCATCTTTAAGTGCAAATAAGGTATCGTCTCCGCCTCTTTGAACGTCAATACCTGCATGGTATTTTGTTCCACGTTGACGAATGATGATATTTCCAGCTCTTACAACTTCGCCACCAAATTTTTTCACACCAAGTCTTTTCGATTCACTATCGCGACCGTTTTTGGCCGATCCACCAGCTTTTTTTGATGCCATTTTATCCTCCAATATCTAGGGTAACTTCTGTTGGGTATTGTGATTCAAGTGCTTTAAATCCAATAAGTAATTGAGCAAAAAGAATAGAAGAAATAGCTGTTTTAGGAATTTTTCCCTCTACTACCCCTTCCCTATAAGGGATAGTTAAACCTTCAAGAGCTTGTTCTGTTAAACGCCATGCTTCTATAAGAGATGATACACCAGCACACACAATACTGTTTCCTTTAGTCCCACTATGACCAATAACTTTAATATAAAAGTTATCTGAATACTCTTTGAGAGTAATCTCTATCATTACTTCTTAATATCAAGAATTTTAATAAGAGTGTATTTTTGTCTATGTCCAGTTCTTACGTGATAATTTGTTTTGTTTTTATACTTAAAAACGGTAAGTTTCTTGCCTTTTACTTCAGATTCTATAATTTCTACTTGAACAGTAGCGGGTAGATAGGGAGTACCGATTTCTGTAGTACCATTATCATTGATCATGGTTACTTTATCAAAGTCGATCTTCGTACCTTTCTCGCTATTCATCAAATTAACAAGAAACTCTGAACCTTTTTCAGCTTTGTGAGATTGTCCACCAATTTCTACGATTGCGTACATGTAAATTCTCCTGATTTAAGGTTCCCACTTAATCATTAATGAATGGTAAATAATTAAGTGGGGTATTTAAGAAAAATTATAAATCATTTATACATTTTTGTCAATATCTTTTAACTTTTTTTATTTGAAATACATAATCTTTTTCATAAAATAGCAAAGTTATCTTTGTGACAAGAGACGATCTAAAATCCGATATTGTAAAGACTCACTAATATGAATCTCATTAATTATTTCGCTAGTATCTAAATCAGCAATCGTACGGGCACACTTGATGATTTTATGATAAGATCTGAGAGATAAATTAAGTTTATCCATTGCCATTTTTAAGATTTCTTTAGCAGTATTAGTGAGAGGACAATATTTTTCTACCAAACTTGGTGTCATCTCTGAATTGAGAGAGATTTTTTCTTTTTTAAAACGTTCTTCTTGGATCAAACGTGCTTTTTTCACTCGTTCCAGAATATTTTCTGAGGACTCACTTTTTTTCGAGGAATCTAACTTATCATAAGGAACATGTCCCACTTGAATATGCATATCGATTCGATCTAAAAAAGGATGAGAGAATTTTTTGACAAGCCGTTCCATTGCTTCAAGATCCCAGCTATCTTCAAGATTTCCTTTGACTCCTTTTGAAGGATTCATAGCTCCGATCAACATGAATTTTGCAGGAAATTCTACTGCTCCTTCGGCACGTGAAATCACAATTTTATTTTCCTCCAAAGGCTGACGAAGTACTTGAAGAACAGAACTATGAAATTCTTGCATCTCATCTAGAAATAAAATCCCATGGTGTGCGAGACTGATTTCTCCTGGTTTTGGAATTCTACCTCCTCCAACAATAGAAACATCAGACGCTGTGTGGTGAGGAGATCTAAAAGCTCGTTTCTTTTTTAAAGGATTATTTCCAAGCATTCCAGAAATACTATAAATTTTAGAGACTTCAAGGGCTTCTTGGTGACTCATATCAGGCATAATAGAAAGGAGTCGTTTTGCAAGCATTGTTTTTCCTGTTCCTGGAGGACCAAGCATAAGCATATTATGACCACCAGACGCAGCTATTTCAAGAGCTCTTTTAGCGCTTTCTTGACCTTTGACATCACTAAAGCATCCTGAATATGTGTTTTCATTTAATTCTGGAGGAAGAGAAATAGACTTTGGGACTGATAAGCCACTCAAAATATCAAATGCTTCTTTTAAAGAATCCACTCCGATAATCTCAAGACCATCTATTAATAATGCTTCAGGAGCGTTTTCAATAGGGCATAGTAATTTTTTGATTCCTTGTTCTTTAGCATGGCCAGCTAATAATAACGTTCCATGGATATTACGGAGTTGTCCATCAAGAGATAGTTCTCCAACAATAAAAGTATCTTTTGAAATTTCTAAATCAGATTCATCAGAAAGAATTCCAAGTGCAATTGCCAAATCAAAAACTGTGCCAATCTTTTTAACACCTGCTGGAGATAGATTGATCACAATTTGTTTTCCTGGAAAATGAAATCCTGAATTAACAATGGCTGATTCTACGCGTTTTGTGGATTCTTTAACAGTAGTACTTGGCAATCCTACAATCTCAAAGCTTTTTAATTTTGATCGGATATCTATTTCAATCTCGATAGTGAGTGTTTCTAAGCCTAAAAAAGCACCTGAAAATAAACGAGTCATATATCTTAGCTCCTTTGAATTTTTATCCGTTATTATAATAAGTAAATAAAATTACGTCAATAGCTTGAGATCATGATCTGTATCATTATTGATCATCTAATTCAAAATTAAGAAAAAATCGTGAAAATTTTTTTCTTAAATTCTTGACTATTTATAGATTCTAAACTTATAATAAACAAACGCACTCTGTGCCTTACTATTTTATGGTAAGATATTCTAAACCACGGTGCTTGAAAAATATTATAATAATTATTTAGCAAAATCTTACGTGATGTCGTAAAAAGGTATATCATACCTTTGCTTATTGGAGAACTTATGCCAGTATCAAAAAAGAAAACAAGCCCCAAAAAACCTACCACTTCAAAAACTACAAAACTTACTAAACTAATTATTGTTGAGTCTCCATCAAAGGCCACAACTCTAAAAAAATATCTAGGATCTACTTATACTGTTAAAGCATCTGCTGGGCATTTGATTGATCTTCCTAAATCTACTTTAGGAATTGATACGGAGACATTTGAGCCTCATTATATTGTGATGCGTGATCGTAGTACTGTAATGAAAGATCTTGTTAATGCAGCAAAAAATGCTAGTGAAATTTTTCTTGCTTCTGACCCTGATCGTGAAGGGGAGGCTATTGCATCTCATCTAAAAAATTATTTTGAAGAAAAAGTATTACCAAAACTTAAAAGAATTGTTCCTATCTCTCGTATCAGATTTAGTGAAATCACTAAAGATGCTATTATCAAAGCTGTTTCGGAACCTTCAGAAATCACAACATCTCTTGTGAATGCACAACAAGGTCGCCGTGTAATTGATCGGTTGTTTGGTTATGGGTTGAGTCCTTTGCTTTGGAAAAAAGTAAAAGGAAAGTTATCAGCTGGTCGTGTACAGTCTACCGTACTTCGTCTGATTGTTGATCGTGAAAAAGAAATACAAAAGTTTGTTACCCAAGAATATTGGGAATGTGAAGCAAATTTTTCGTATCAAAAAAATAATTTTATGGCTTCTTTAAATAAGATTGGTGATAAGAGGGTTGTTTCTCCTGCTGAATTTGAAAAAGATTCTTTACATCATGTTATTAAATCAAAAAAAGAAATAGATATGATCCTTGCAGAACTTTCGAAAAGTAAATTTGTTGTCAAAGATTATAAAGTGTCTTCATCTTTTACTAAAGCCTCTGCTCCTTTTATTACTAGTACTCTTCAACAAACTGCAAACAGCCTTCTTGGGTGGCCTACAGCTAAAACAATGCGTACTGCACAAGAATTATATGAAGGAATTGATCTTGGTAAAACTAGAACAGGTCTCATTACATATATGCGTACTGACTCTACCAGAATTTCTCCTGTGGCTTTTAAAGAATTAGAAAGCTATATTAAAGATAATTTTGGGAAAGAATATCTTCCCGATAGTCCAAACTTTTTTTCTAACAAGAAAAACTCTCAAGATGCCCATGAAGCAATCCGTCCTACCAGTACATTACTATATCCTGATCATATTAAAGAACACCTCTCTGCTGATCAGTACAAATTATACAATCTTATTTGGCGTCGTTTTGTAGCATCTCAGATGACTAGAGTAGAACGTGAAGTGCAATCACTCTCTCTTCAAGCAGGAGCTTATCTTTTTGGAACTTCAGGATCTCGTGTAGTTTTTGAGGGATTTCAAAGGGTGTGGAACTTCTCTGTTGATAAAAAAGCTGATAAAAATCCTCCCGTATTAGAAGTCGGTATTGTTGTGCCTTGTAAATCTGTAGATCCTGAACAAAAATTTACTCAGCCACCAGCAAGATACTCAGAAGCTTCTTTAGTCAAAACAATGGAAGAATTAGGAATTGGTCGACCCTCTACCTATGCTCCAACCATCATGACATTAACAAAACGCTACTATGTTAAAAAAAATGCTAAATCTCTTGTTCCTACAGAATTAGGTATGGCCGTAAACAAACTGCTGACCGAAAACTTTGATACTTTAATCAATGCGAAGTTTACAGCGCAGATGGAAGAAAATCTTGATGCTGTCGAAGAACAAGAACTACTCTGGAAAGAAGTAGTTAAAGAATTCTATCTTCCTTTTAATAAAAAAATTGAGGATGCCTTTGAAAAGATTGATTCGATTAAAGGCGCTTTTGATGAAACAACAGATTATGTTTGTGAAAAATGTGGTAGGCCAATGTTGAAAAAATTAGGGAAATATGGTTATTTTCTTGCTTGTTCAGGATGGCCTGAATGTTCTAATGCCCAACCTATTCCTTTCGGCACTTGCCCTAAATGTGGAGAGGGTTCTGTTGTTGAAAAACGTGGAGGAAGACGTGGAAGCTTTTACTCTTGTACCAGATATCCTGAGTGTGATTTTATTACTAATTCAAAGCCTTCAGGAAAGATCTGTCCTAATGATAAATCTCCTTTATTTTTTGAAGCAGGCTTCAAAAATATCGTCAAATGCTTAAAAGAATCTTGTAGTCATACAGAGGAATATTCAGAAAATTGATGTATTTTATTTTAAAGTGGTGACTTATGAACAGAAAATTTATCAGTATAATAGCAATTTTATTTTTGATAATGGTGGTGGCACCAAATATTTTTGCACTATTTTCTAAATTAGAACGATACAGTGTTTCAACAAAAAATGCTCTTATTTATGCGACTGTAATGAGTACTTCTGCAATTAAAACAGTACCTTTTGGGATGCCTCTTAAAATTTTAGACCAAAAAGCAGGTCGTGTACAATTTGAATTGGATAAACAAAATTATTGGATTGCCCTAAGTAATCTTACGCCTATTAATTTTAGTCAATTTACTACAAGTTCTACGATGTTTATTTCTTCTGAAGTAACTAAAAAAGGAGATATGTTTTTTATCTACAAAAATCAAATGTATTCTTTTAATATAACAAATCAAAATATCTCTTTTAAACCTATTTCTAAAATTCCAAATCTTTTAGATGCTACTCCGTCTACAGATCGAAATCTATGGATGCTTCTTGGAGAGATAAGAGCTGATGACAAAGCACAATTAAATATAGGATTATTTAATGTAGTGCGTGAAAAATTTACAGAACTGACAATTTTTTCAGGAGATGTAACGATTGAGCTTGCAGAGTTTTCTTCAGATAATAACTATTTAGCACTTTTTGTTAATAAAAATAATATTAATCATCTATATGTTTTTGATATTCAGAAATTATCATTAGTAATGACAGATAAGCAAGTGAATGGATTTACTTGGAATGATCATCAATTAGTCGTCTATTATGAACATAAGATTGCTCTTTATGATACAAATCCTTGGAGAGAAGTTTCTCTTAAAAACCTCGTTATAATGAAAGCCCCTTCTGGGATCAACCGAAATGGTAAAACACTAATACAAAATCAAAATCAAGTCTATCTTATTAGTAATAATACTCTTATCCTTACCAAATATAAATCACTTGATCATTCGCCTGAGGGAAAATTTGAGCAGTATCAAATTCAGGCACAAACAATAACTACTTTTAATAACTATCGTATAGGTAATTTATCAGGTCAAAAACCAAAGTGGTATTTTCAGTCATTTATTGATGATCGTTATCTTTTATATAAAGAACAAAAAGACGCCTTGATAACAGTATATCGATATGATGCAGTAGAAAAAAAAAGTCAGCCCTATTATTGGATAGAAGATCCTTATAGTATTTTTGGCGATGGTATTTTGGTAGATGTTGCTACAGAAGGGGATGAAGTTTGGATTTTCATTGAATCTTTGACAGAAACACCAAAAATATTAAAGTTACATCAATTACTTTAAGGAGACGGTAAATGCATATAGTTATAAATTTTTTAGGAATGCTTGTTATTTTATCTTTTATCACAGGTCTATTTTTGGTATTGCTTTATGCAATTATTAACGCTATATCTAATAGTCGTTCTTATTATCATTTTCCACGATGGCTCAGAAATATCTTAGACTCGTTATTAAGTTTTTCTGGAAGTATGGGACCTTTTTTTATTATCTTTTTTATATTAGGTCAGTTTGCTATGAGTATTTTAAAAAAAATACTATAATATATGTTGTTTAAAGAACTAATTTATCTTTCAAAAATCAACATGGCATAGAATTTGCTATATATTTAAAGTGAATACAAACAAATAATTTTATATAAAGGAGTTTCTTTATGGCAAAAGATTTACTTTTTTCAGGTGAGGCTCATCAGAAGATGCTTACCGGTGTTGAAAAATTAGCAAAAGCTGTTGGTACAACATTAGGACCAAGAGGACGCAATGTTGTTATCGATAAAAAATATGGGGCACCTCATATCACTAAAGATGGTGTAACTGTTGCAAAAGAAGTGGAGCTTGAAGATAAATTTGAAAATATGGGAGCGCAGCTTGTTCGTGAAGTTGCTACTAAAACCAACGATGTTGCTGGTGACGGTACTACTACTGCAACTGTTCTTGCACATGCAATCATCAAAGAAGGTTTTAAAAATGTTACAGCAGGTTCTAATCCAACTCTTATCAAAAGAGGGATGGATAAAGCATTAACTGTTCTTGTTGAGGAAATTAAAAAACTTTCTAAAGAAGTAAAAACTTCTGAAGAGATTAAAAGTGTTGCAACAATTTCTGGGAATAATGACCCTATTATTGGAGCATTAATTGCAGAAGCAATGGAAAAAGTAGGTAAAGATGGTGTAATCACTGTTGAAGATTCTAAAGCAATGGATACTTATGTAGATATTGTTGAAGGAATGCAATTTGATCGTGGGTATCTCTCACCTTATATGATTACAGATCCTGAAAGAATGGTTGCTGAATTAGAAGATCCTTATATTTTGCTTTGTGATAAAAAACTCTCTTCTCTAAAAGATCTTGTAGGACTTTTAGAAACTGTTTTGAAACAAGGTAAACCTTTAGTAATTATTGCTGAAGATATTGATGGAGAAGCACTAGCTACTCTTATTGTTAATAAACTTCGTGGTACTCTTAATGCCGTAGCAATTAAAGCTCCTGCATTTGGTGATCGTCGTAAGGCAATGCTTGAAGATCTAGCTGTGTTAACAGGTGGACAAGTAATTAGTGAAGATAAAGGAATGCTTTTAGAACATGCAACTCCTGATATGCTTGGTCGTGCAAAAAAAGTGCGTGTTGAAAAAGAAACAACTATTATCGTAGATGGTGGAGGGAATAAAGCTGAGATTAGTGGTCGTGTAAGACAAATCGAAGCTGCTATTGCTGAAAGTACATCAGAATATGATATCGAAAAATTAAATGAAAGAAAAGCAAAACTTGCTGGTGGTGTTGCCAATATCAAAATTGGTGCAGCAACAGAAGTCGAACTTAAAGAGAAAAAAGATCGTGTTCAAGACGCTCTATCCGCAACTAAAGCTGCAGTAGATGAGGGTATTGTTGCAGGTGGTGGCTGTGCACTTCTGAAGATTCAATCTTCTTTAGATTCTTTAAAAGGAAGTAATGAAGAAGAACAAGTGGGTATTAATATTATCAAAAAAGCAATTGAAGCACCTATGAAAAAAATTGCTGAGAATGCAGGATTTGATGGATCTGTTGTTGTTATGAAAGCTCGTGAAGCAAAAGAAGGTCAAGGATTTAATGCTCTTACTAATGAATGGGTAGATATGCTCAAGTCAGGAATTGTTGATCCTGCTAAAGTAACAAGAACTGCTCTTCAAAATGCAATCTCTGTTGCAGGACTTCTGTTAACAACAGAAGTGATGATCACAGATCTTCCTCAAGATAAACCAGAATCTGCTCCTATGGGTGGTGGAATGGGTATGCCAGGAATGATGTAATCAATTCATAAATAAAAAAAAAGCACCATTAATTTGGTGCTTTTTTTTATACTGATTAAATAAAATATATTAATAAAATAAACTTTCACGATATTCAATATTTTGAAATTATTTTTTCTATGTCAGTGTATTTAGTTAGCTTATATTCATCTTCGATATCCTTCCAAATTTGAATATAAATTTTGCTGAAATTTGTGTTATGCTGGATGTAGTTATAAGGGCTGTTATTTCCTTTAGATCGATTTGCTTTGGAATATACAGCAATTAAAAGACTAGGATTTGATTGTTCATTATTATAGGCGTAAGATTTTTTGTTTCTTTATCCCATGTAGCCCCACCGGAATAGTGAATATGGTATAAAGAAAGTACATGATCAATATCCAAGAATTTAGGGTCATTGAAATAATTATCTGTGTAAGGATCGTACCAAATACCTAGAATATTTTGATTGGAGTATTGTTGTTGAAAATTTTTAGGAATTAAATTTTCTTCAATGAGAATAGATTTACGATCATATCTCCAATCTTTTCGATTGTACTTTAATGTGATGTTAGGGTTTTTAAAATATTTTGGTGTATTTGTAATAAGAGAAGCATAGATTTTTGGGTTATTTGTAATCGTATTTAAATCAAAATTTATTGTTTCATTTGAATTAATAAAATCTTGGTTCTTTGATCTAAATAAATATTTTTTATCTTTATGATCGTACCAAATTTCACATGATGTTTGATGGTTATTATTTTTTTTGTGGATAATTTGATAACGATTAATTTTAATTTCGGATGAATATAGGTAGCTAGATAAGCTAATCAATAGTAAGAAAATAGTCATATTAAAATTCCTAATAATATATTAAATAATTTAATTAAATTTATCTTAAATAATTGTTAATAATTGTTAAAAACTATAGTAATTAAAATTATTTTAATTACTATAGTTTCTATAATTACAATTTAATTTTCTTTTTTATGATCAAAAAGAAAAAGCTTGCAATTTTTAAAAAAACAGTGTAGTATAAAAATACTAATCTTATTTTAAAATTTTGGAGACTTAACAATGAAATTTCATGTTAATAAAGATGAATTCCTAAAAGCACTAATCACAGCAGATTCTATCATCAATCCCCGAACTCCACTTAGTATTTTGCTAAATATATATCTTGAAGTACATAATGATGGACAAATGATTATTCAGAGTTATAATGGTGATCACGGTGTTAAAGTAGAATCTTCGGTTGATGTCCAAGAAGCTGGTCGTATTAGTTTATTATCCAAAAAATTACTTGATATTGTTCGTAATATTCCAGGTGATAGAATTAGTATAGAACAAATAGAAGGTTCTTTAGAGACAATTATCCGTCCTGAAGGAAAAAAAACACCAACATTTCGTTTGCATGGGGTTTCTGTTGATACTTATCCAACTTTTAAAGAAGTTAATTGGGAAAATTATCTTAAATTAAATCAAGAAACTTTAAAAGGACTGATCGAAGCTACAGAATTTGCAGTGTCTACAGATCAAGCACAAATTGCTTTTACAGGGACATTTATTACAGAAAGTGCGGAAGGTATTTTATCTTTTGTGTCTACTGATGGAAAGCGTCTGGCTGTGATTTCTAAATCGATTGAAGATAAAAAAGGACAAGTTCCTATGGATATTATTGTTCCTCAAAAAATTATGAAAACAGTCAGTGATACTTTAAATAAAGGTGAAGTATTGTTTTCTGTTCATGATGGACAAGCGTATTTTAAAATTGATAATGTTTATATTTTTACTAACCTTGTTGAAGGGAAATTTCCTAATTATCGAGATGTTATTCCGGCTCAAAGTGCTTCAGTTATCGAAGTGGATGCTGCAGGCCTTTCTTCTTGTTTACAACGTGTAGCTATTATGTCTGATAACGAATCTGGACGTGTTAAGCTTCAGGTAGAAAATGGTCAATTTATTGTTAGTGGATCTAATATGCAAGGAGAAGGGAGTGATTCTATTGAGCTGGATAAAGTTACAGAAGGTGAGATTGCTACTGTTGCAATAAATCACAAATCATTAACAGAATTTTTGAAAATATTACAGGGTAAAAAAGTTTTAATTTCTATTAATTCTTCAGGAAGCCCGATTTTACTAAGACCTGCCGGTGAAAATGATTATGAATATATTATCATGCCTATGAAGGTTTAATTTATAAGGATATAATTAAATGGATGATCCAAGTTGTATACAGCGTAGAAAAGAGTTTTTAACAATACTTTCTAGTTTTCAAGCAGAAGATGTATTAAACCCAATTTCTGCAATTACAGTTTTTGATATTGATACTTCTTACCAAGAGATTTTAGAAACAACAAAAAAAAGTAAGTATTTATTCTATCCCGTTTATGAAGAACGAATAGATAATATTATCGGTATCTTAGATTTACGTGATTTGATTGGCTTAGCTGAGAAAGATTTTAATCTATCATCATTATTACATACTCCATTTTTTATCTCTGAAAATATGCGTATTGATGAGCTATTTGTTCAATTAGATAAAAATATGGATTTTGTACTGATTGTTGATGAGCATGGATCTGTTCGTGGATTTATTACACATGCTGATATTAGAAATATCTTGTTATTTGATCAAAATAAACAATCTATAAATTCAGAGATCATTAGTTTTGATAGCAAAGATTTTTTTATTAGCGCTAAAATGACTCTCGATGAATTTAATCAAAATTTCAATCAAAATCTTGTGAGTGAAGAATATGATACTATTGGTGGTTTTGTTATTGAGAAATTCTCTTATGTTCCACAAAATGAAGAAGTGTTAAATTTGAATGAATTGACCATCACTGTAAAAAAGAGTGAAGGTGCGAAATTATTGGAATTAGCCATACGTTTAGTATAGTACTAGGGGAAAATATGAAGATTCTTTTTTCAAACGATGATGGTTATGAAGCAATAGGTATTCAGACTATTTATAGTGAGTTTTCATCTACCTATGATTCTTATATGTGTGCTCCTCTAAAACATAAAAGTGCATTTAGTCACGCTATAAATTATTATGATTATTTAAAATGAGTACCATTAACAGGAAATATTAAAGGATTTGCTCTAGATGGAA
>JBOFDR010000147.1:0-3776 GCA_051647205.1 Brevinema sp.
CGTAGTACTTCTATAGTTATTGTCCTGCATGATCTTAATTTAGCAGCTCGCTATGCAGATTATTTGGTAGCTATTGGAAACCAAAAGGTGCTGTTTGAAGGGGATCCTGAAAAAGTTATGACTACAGAAAATATTTCTAAAGTTTTCAATATTGAAAATACAGTGATTACTTGTCCCATTTTCAAGACGCCATTGTGTGTTCCTCATAGTCATATTTGTAAATATGGTGACTTTATTTTTCAACAAGAAAATAAGTAGCCCTTAAGCCATCCTTTGGAGAATAAAATGAATTTTATCTTATATATCAATTCAGGTGGCATAGTTGCTTGGATTTTATTAGTCATGTACTTTATTGTATGTGCAATTGTCTTAGAAAGAATATTATTTTTTTGGAATACGCGTGCCAATTTTACAGAAATAAATACTGATTTACAGTGTATTCTTGATAGTGAAAATATCAACAAGATTATTAATTCTATATCTATAAATCGTTATCAAAAATCTACATTAGTAACAATGATTCTTTATTATATCAATAATCTTTCTCGTTCACAAAAGGCATTTGATGAAAAGATAGATCGTGAAGGCTTTATCCTTGTCGAAGATATGGAAGAAAACCTATGGATTTTATCTCAAATCTCTTTTATTGCACCTCTACTTGGTTTACTCGGGACAGTGTTGGGTTTGATTAATTCTTTTCGTATTATGTCGACTCTTGGAGCAGATGCTGATGTAAGTTCTTTTGCCTCAGGGATTTGGGAGGCAATGATTACAACAGCAGCAGGTCTTATTGTAGCAATTTTATCAGTAATTGCTTATAAAGTCTTTGAGAATATCGTCCAAAAACGCAGTAATCAACTTTCAAAGATTGTATCATTACTCAATGAACATCGATTCAGTCAGGAATAGAGTATGAAGATTTTCAAAAAACCTCATTCTTCACAAAATGAGCTTAATATTACTTCGTTAATTGATATTATCTTTATTTTATTGATCTTTTTTATGGTTAGCTCTTCGTTCACCAGGCCCTCTATTAGTGTCAAATTACCAGTTGCCGCAACAAAAGATGAAAGCCCTAAAAAAAAAGTAAATATTTATATTTCAGCAGATTTAGGACTTTTTATAGATAAAGAAGAATTAAGCTTAGTTATGATCCAAGAGCGCCTTGCTCAGCAGATTTTAGAGAAGCCTGATCTTGTGGTAATGCTTTTTTGTGATAAATCTGTTCGTTTTGAGCAATTAGTAAAAGTAATCGATGCCCTTAAATTGACAGGAGTGAAGAATGTTGCTATCAGTCGTGCATCAGCCTAAAGTTATCTCTTTTAAAAAATCTCTTACGATTGTATTAATTTTACATCTTATTGTGTTCAGATTTTTGAGTATTAAATCAAAAAGTAAATCTTTTAATAGTCTTCATCAATCTACATCAATACCACAACAACGTTCACAACATTCTTTAGATATGAAACTTCGTAAATTCAATGTACAGATTATGGATAATGATATTATTGAAGTAATAAAAAATCAACAACGCCGAACAGAAGAGAATCTTGTCCAAAAACCAGATAAATCAGAAAAAACATCTGAGTTTTCTCGTGGTGATACAGCTCTTGAAAGTATCTATCTCAAAAATGTCATTAAACATCTCAGTAAATACAAACACTACCCTGAATCAGAAAGACGTAGAGAGCGTGAAGGTAGTGCTACAGTAACCTTCCAAATTCATCCAGATGGCTCAGTCTCTGATATAAGCATAAGAAGATCTTCTGCTTATAAGTTACTCGATGAAGCAGCACTACAAACTGTTCAAAATGCAGTGCCTTTCCCAACCTTAAAAAATGTGGATAAATCAATTAAAATTAATGTTTTTATTGATTTTCGATTAAATGAATAAATCCATAAAGTGAGTTTCTTATGTTATATATATTATTTTTAGCTATTATTTTAAATACTACCACCCTTGTTTTCGGACAAGTAAATCAAAATAATAATACCGATGTATCCGAGATTATCTTGGAGAATTTGGATCAGATAGATAATTCAGAGATTAGCATGGAGGTTGTTGCCTCTAAGTTCAATAGAAAAGTCTCGGATACAGGTGCTGACACAACAATCATCACCAAAGAAGACTTTCAATCGACAGGAGCAAGTACTTTGAGTGAAGTACTTCGAAATTCAGGGATTACAGCTCTTGATGGAGCAACTTCTACTGAAAAAGGTGCTGCTCTTTATCTTCGTGGGCTTAGTGTTGCCTATGTACTTGTTATCATTGACGGACAAAGAGTCAAAGATCCTAGTTTAGCTTTGAAAAATATTTCTCTCAGTCAAATTGAACGTGTCGAGATCATCAAAGGCCCTAGTTCTTATCTCTGGGGCTCCGATGCAATGGCAGGAGTTATTTATATTCAAACAAAAAAAGGTAATAAAAAAAATAAAGGTTTCCATGGTAGTGCTGGCATTACCTATGGAAATAACTTTGATCTTGATAAAGACAATCACAATACTCGTCCTTATGTAGATCTTAGCTATTCGACAGGAAATATGGTCTTCTATGGTGGGGGATCTTTTGATTATGGATACCATTGGAAATCCTTATACGACAAGTCTAAAAACAGTACTATCACTACCAATGAACGTAAAGACTTTGGTAGTTTTAATATCTATACGGGTGCAGATATCGACTTTCTTGATATTCATAATCTAAAAATGAAATTTACCTATGATCAAACTATTTCCCCTCTTGCAGATGAAGAGAGAAAATATAACGGTATATCAGAATTGAAAAATCCACAACGTTTTGTACATGGCGGAGTTTCTTATTCGGTATATCCAACAGATAAACTTGATATTACACTTAGTTCTGGTATTAACTACGAAGAAAATTACCGTATTTTTAGTCTTACTCCTGGTGACTATGATAAAGAACATTATATTGGAAATTCAACAGAGCTTTTAACATCTTATAATATCAATGATAGCTTTTCTGTAAAAGGTGGTTACGCACTCGATTTTCAAAGACGTTCACATCTTGCAGAACTTGTGAGAGATCACCTTCATTATAACTCTATCAATAATGCTTTGTTCTTTGGTGGAGACTATAAATACCGAGGTGTTGTAGATATTGATTTGACTTTAGGAGGACGTTATCAGCATAATGACCGCTATACAGCTCAAGGTGCTGGGCTTGGAAATGTACAAAATAAGGCTAAAGATGCTCATTCTTTTTCTCCTGAACTTAGCTTCGTCTTAAAGCCTGTAAAACAAGTCGCTATTAAACTCCATGTAGGTCATAGCTTTAAAGCACCTGATCTTGACACAGCATTTCGTAAAGATCGTGCTACCTCTAGTGGGTGGGCAATTGGTGGTAACCCAAACTTAAGTCATGAACAAGCATGGGGGTATAGTGCTGCTATTGAATATACGCCTATCTCTGGTTTCTTTATGAGTTTTGGAATTAATAGAATGGATATTTGGGATTTAATTCAATCTCAATATACAGGAGAAATTTTCACCGATACTGATGGTCTAGAATATGACATAAAACGTCCAACTAATATAGGACGTGCCTATACTTTGGGTATCAATGGAACTATTGCGGGTGCTATTGATGTCCCTTACGTAGGTACTCTTAGTTCTGGGCTTACAGTTGATTATACCGTTGCTAAAGAAATATCATCATCAAAAACACCAAATTATCTCGATCAAAATGGAGCTAAAATTAATAATCCATGGCTTGCAGATCGTCCACCAGTAATAATAACAGGTAATATTTCATG
>JBOFDR010000148.1:0-2062 GCA_051647205.1 Brevinema sp.
TGATAAAATAATTAAAATTGATCATGTTGGATTTAAATCTTATATCTCAGAATTATCAGATGTTACTAATGTAGAAATCAATACTCTTACCGATTTAGAAAAAGCATTAGAAAAACGTATTGATTATTTTGCTGAAAAAGGGTGTCGCATTGCTGATCATGGATTAGATGAATTTGTGTTTACTAGAAATTTTAGCAATGCTGGTGAAGTTTTTATAAAAGTATTAACAAATCAAAGCCTCTCTCTAGAAGAAATTACGGCTTTTAAAAGCCATATTTTAATCACTATGGGACGACTCTATGCTAAGCATCAGTGGGTTATGCAATTACATATAGGAGCTCTACGAAATAATAATTCTCGTCTTTTCAAAGTCCTGGGTGCTGATGCTGGATTTGACTCGATTAATGATAAGAATTATGCCCCTATGTTATCAGCATTCTTAGACACACTTGATAGCGATGACCTTCTTCCAAAAACAATCCTCTATTCCCTTAATCCCCGAGATAATGAAATGATTGGAACGATGATCGGTAATTTCCAAGGATCAATTCCTGGAAAAATCCAATACGGCTCAGGATGGTGGTTTAATGATCAAAAAGATGGGATGATTCGTCAGCTTATTGCATTATCTAGTTTGGGTCTTTTACCTCGTTTTGTTGGGATGCTTACAGATTCTCGTAGTTTTCTATCGTTTTCTCGACACGAATATTTTAGACGCATTCTTTGTAATTTGATTGGAACTTGGGTGGAAGATCAAGAACTAGCAAATGATATAGATTTTTTAGGAAAAATAGTACAAGATATTTCTTTTAATAATGCTAAAGATTATTTTAATGTATCATCTTCTACTTAAATAAATTCATATATATAATATTTCAAGCTATGAAGATCAGAATTATCATCTACATATATTTAGATTTTTAGATATAACAAATTACCACATTCTCATATATATATTATAATAAGCTATCTATTTGATTTGCCTCTATTACATCTATTTTAGTATAACCATATTTAGGACTTGCAGAACCTATTAAACTTTTCAATAAAGTTTCATCATCATAATATGATATTCTAGGTTTATTTTCAAATTCCCATAGTATTGGGATCTAAATGAACTGCAGCATGCTTATTACCGTTGCTTCCCGTTAATATCTCTACCACTTTACCAATTCTATAAATCCCATTAGTAGTAGAATCATTTTCTTTTTTAGCTGAATATAAATATATAGGATCACCTAGATTAATATTAACTTTATCGCTATGAAACTCACCTGTTAATACCTGATTAAAACCCTTTTCAATATAAATGATAGGATTTTGCCATCCAAAATACCCCTTACCTTTATCAAAAAATTTTTGATGATTAAAAGTTAAAAACCAAAATTTATTAATAATAAAAACCTTCTATATAATAAATTCCCCAATCTACTATATTTATATAGTAACATAATTAAAAAGCACCATTTTAGATGGTGCTTTTTAAAAGGGACACAGTCCCATTGGAGAGGTGGCGTTTCTAGATTTTATGAACCTAAAAAGCTCATCCACCCTATTTTACAGACTTTATAAATATAAGTAAATGATCGATTCTTTTTTCTGTGTACACAATGTAAGCTCAATTTGAGTACAGTTATTTTAGTTATATTTTAGCTTAATTACAAAAAAATATCAATCTATTTTAAAGATTTGTGCATGATACTTATTAATAAATGTAGAGACTTGAGGATTAGTATGTTTTTTAAAATATCTCTGTTCTATATCTAAATTATTTGCACGCATATCTCTAAATACTTCAATGAGATTATATGCATTTAGAATATTATCATAAAGTATTTTTAAAATCAAATATTCTTCCTCTTCTTTAATATTTTTAAAGGCATCAAAGATATTGGTATACTGTTCTTTTGTGATAAAATCAAAATTTTGCTTATATAAAAATCTAATCATATAGTAGAGTATATTTTTTTTAAACTTGGTCTCTATTAGATTAAATAGATCGTCATAGTTGCTAATATTAGTATCATTCTTATATTTTTTTGCAAGTAATGAGATAGCTAGA
>JBOFDR010000149.1:0-2015 GCA_051647205.1 Brevinema sp.
AAATCAATAATTAAAATTGCAACACCTGTAGAGCCAATAGGATTATATCCTTATAAAGCAAATGATCCTCACTCATCTAAAGTATATAGTCAAATATTTGATACCTTAGTGGTAAGAGATAAATTCAATCAATTATTTCCTGGATTAGCAACAGATTGGAAATTTATTGATGACTTAACATTAGAAATGAAAATTCGTACTAATGTTTTATTTCATAATCATGAAGTTTTTAGTGTTGACGATATAAAATTTAGCATTGAACAGATTATTATAACACCTAATATTTCTCATACGCTTGAATCTATAAAAGGGGTTCGTATTATAGATTCTCAGACGGTTCAAATTCTTCTAAAACATCCAGATGTTACAGTGCTTTATACCCTTGCTTCGCCTACTATGGTGATGCTTAATAAAAAGGCTGTTTTAGCATCTGGGCAAGATGTTGCTATTCAGCCAATAGGAACGGGTCCTTATCAACTTGCTAAATGGAATAGGGGAGAATCTGTTATACTTAATAGATTTGATCAATATTGGGGTCATACACCAACTATTCCTTCTATTGAAATCCGATTTATCAATGATGTGTCTGCTCGGTCTGTAGCTTTAGAAGCAGATGATGTTGATATTGCTTTTGATATTGAAGGTGTAGATAAAGAAAGAATTTTATTAAATCCAGATCTTACCTTGTTTGATGTTGAGATTCCTAGAGTAGAATACATTGCCATGAATATTGGCAAAGGATCTAACCCACTTTGGAAGTCTGCAAAAGGCCGTCAAGCCTTTGAGTGGACGATCAATAAACAAGGCATTGTTGATTCGATTTTATTTGGTTCAGGATCTGTAGCCACCACTCTCGTTCCTCCAACTATTGATAGTTATGAAGAATTTCCTTCTCGACAAAACAATATTGAAAAAGCAAAAGAATTATTAGCAGATTTAAGTATTCCTAATCCAACTTTGAATATTTTAGTGCGTGAAGGAATAAGCCAAAAAATTGCAGAAGTAATTCAAGCTCAGTTATACGAAGCTGGAATCCACAGTTCTATTACTGTTGCCGAGTATGGTCGATTTTTAGAATCAATTTCTCAAGGCCAGCATGATGTATTTATTTTAAATTGGTCTGTTTTAACAGGTGATTCAGATTATGCACTCAATAATCTTCTTAATTCTAAATCTTGGGGCTCAAAAGGAAATCGATCTTTTTTTGCTTCTCCACAGGTAGACCATTTAATTAAAATAGGAAAGGTGGAAAAAGATCATACTAAACGGATAGAATATTATAAAGAAATTCAAAAAATTGTTTATGAAGAAGTGCCTTATATACCTTTATTTTATCCTGTAGTCAGTGTTGGTGCTTCTAAAAAAATAACAAGTATAAAAATAGATAATTTTGGACATATTTTATTCAAAGATCTTGAATTTTAATTAAATAAATTTAAAAAAATTATTTTTTATTATATAAAAATTTCTTGACACAATCTATGTTTTGAAAGTATCTTATAAAAGTAAGCTTTCTTAATAAGGAGATAATTATGTTTTTAGAATTTGGTCAAATAATTTTAGAAAGGTATGATTTTCCCAATCAAGATATCGTGATACTTGTTTATATGATTGTATTACCAATACTATATATTTTAAGAGGTTGTGCTATTTTTGGTATGAGTTTTCCTCTATTTCGATCTTTTCACAATATTTTTTTTGAGAAAACTCATTGGTTTAAGTTATCAATGACGATAATTTGGATTACTTTGAATGCCTATATTATTAATAGTGATGTAGATTGGTTTTGGAAGTGGCTTTGGATAGATTTTTTAGGAATTATTCTTTTTATTAACATCTTATCTTTTTATATCAACAAATTAATAACCCGATCAAAATGATCGGGTTATTTTTATAAATGATGATTATTTAATAAGAATCTGAAGATTATTTTTCTTCTTCAGAAAGGGTGATCTTATCTTCAATTTCACGAATCGAAGATACATAAGAAAGAAATGCTTGTTGAGCTTTATTAG
>JBOFDR010000150.1:0-3734 GCA_051647205.1 Brevinema sp.
CATAGGATGAAGAACATTATAACCTTTCATGCGAAGATAGCGACCATAAATATCAGTCGCTGTATATCCTTCTGGATGTCCAACGTGCAAGCCATTTCCAGAAGGGTAAGGAAACATATCTAATAAATAAATACGCTTATCTGGTGGAAATTTTTCGTCTTCAAAAACTTTAAAAGATTGATGTTCAGCCCAAAAATTTTGCCATTTTTGTTCAATATGATGAAAATCATATACCATTAGTATCTCCTTTGACACGTTTAAAACATGGTATTTTATTATTTATCGGAATTACAAAGAGAATATTTATAATTATTATAAGTAAAATCCTCCTATATTACAAGGAGGATGAAATATTTGTAACAAAAAACACACGATTATTTTTATAAAAAATAATTTTTTTAAATTCGAGTTTTTGGAAAAGAATAGGAAACTGATCTTGAGCTTTTTGATCCATTTCTGATGAAAGTAAATAGATCAAAAGCTCATTAGGTTCATAGACTATTTTATCAGTATAAAAATTTTCTAAACCAAAGTCATAATAAAGAATCATATATTGATTGAGAATATTATTAGGAATACTAGAGTGATTTGTAAGTATTTGATTTTGATCTAGGAATTTTTCTAAAGAATTCCAAAATTGTACTTGTTTATTTTTTTGTATAGAGATAGGTAGAGAGAAAAATAAAATTTCTCCTTCTGCTTTATTCTTTTTTTTATTTGGATCTGTACAAGAAATAATTAAGAAAAATAAGAGGAGTTTAAAACCAATCATAATTATCTCTTGAATGAATACGTGCTGCCAAAATATAGAAAACAATTCCAATCACAATATTCATGATAATCTCACTGGGTATTTTTAATAAAAAATATAAATCTAACAAATTTGTTTCTTCATATAAGGAATAAAAAAGACTAAATAAAGAGTATTTTGTTGCAGTACTAAATATAAGATAAAAAATATAAACAATAATACTAGATACTTTTACTGCTTTTTGGAAAGGAGTTGCTAAGGCACCAATAAGTGTAAATACAAAGGCATTCAAACCAAAGAGTGTCCCACTCATTAAATCTAATGCAAAGCCTACAAAAAATCCAAAGATTTCACCAAAAAAAGATCCTCTAGATAAAGCAAAAATAATAGTCATAATCAACATAAAATCAGGATAAACACCAGCAATAGAAAAAGATTGAATTGACTGTACCGACAAAAGAAAAACTATTGCAGATATATATATTGTTAGCGATAAAGCTTTATTATCTTTCATAAAATCCGTCCATCAAATCAGAGACTTCCATTTTATTAGTATACTCTAAAATAAAAACATCAACCATTTTTTTGTAATCAAAAGCAGGTTTTACATATAAAGTTTTAAAAAAGTCTTCAATAACATTTTGCCCAATACCTTGAATAAAACCGACAAGTAATCCAGGAGGATATATTTCACTTTCCCCAGAAGTAACAACAGAATCTCCAAGCCTAATATCTGCATTAAACGGAATATATTCTAAAGCAAGATTTTGGTTCCAAGATCCCTGCCCTTTTAATACACCTGTATATGCTTGATTTTCAAGACGAACACCTAAATAAAGATTTTTCGCAGAAATCAAACGCACCTTACTGACTGTATCGGTAAGTTCTATGATTTTACCAATTAAGATCATTCTTTCATTACTTTCAGACGAATAGACTACTGGCATATTCAAACGAATGCCATCTTTTTGACCTTTATCAATAATAATATAGTCAGACAAAAAGGTAGGATCTCTAAAAATGATCTTACTATAATGTGCAGGATATTGGAGGCGAAAGCGAATACCTAGTAACGATTTGAGTTTATGGTTATCATTTTGAACTTCATCATACAAAAAAGTTAACTCTCGATAATGTAGAAGGCGTTGTTCTGCACTTTCTAAGCGAGATTCAAGATCCTTAATACGTCTTACATTAGTAAAAACATTCTTGATAGAATCCAGTGTACCTATAATAAAATGTTCTATATTATATAAAGTAGAAAACAAGAAAGTTCTAAAATAAAATTGTTCTGTATTAATCTTAGAAGACATTGTGAAAAGACAAAAAATTAGTAACAATAAAGCTGTAAACACTATTTTGAAACGAATAAAAAATCTTAACATAACTTACTAGATAGAATATGGAGTTTCATAATATTTAATATTTTCTAAAAATTTGCCACAACCTGTTGCTACACATGTTAAAGGATTGTCTGCTAAGAAAGCTGGAACACCAGTGTTCTTAGCAATAAATTTTGTCAAACCTCGTAATAAACCCCCCCCCCCAGTCATCACAATACCTCGATCAATAATATCAGCTGCAAGCTCTGCAGGAGTCTGATCAAGGGTGAGGCGAATTACATCTAATACTTGGTTTACTACATCCTGCAAAGACTCACGAATCTCAACACTATCAATAGTTAAGGTTCTTGGAAGACCAGAAATCGTATCACGACCTTTAATTTCAATATGTTCAATTGTTTTTAGTGGATATGCAGACCCGATTTTAATCTTAACTTCCTCAGCGGTTCTTTCACCAATACTGAGATTATGATAACGTTTAAGATGATTAACAATAGCCTCATCAAATTTATCTCCACCGACACGGATAGAATTAGTGATCACAATACCACCCAAAGAAAGCACAGAAACTTCAGTAGTTCCACCACCAATATCTACAACCATATGACCAGCGGGTTCTTCTACTGGAATACCAGCACCGAGTGCTGCTGCACGAGATTCTTCAATAAGATAAATTTTTGTAGCACCAGCTTGCTCCGCAGCTTCACGAACAGCACGACGCTCAACTTCTGTAACTCCAGAAGGTACACCCATAACCATACGTGGATAAACTAATTTTTTATAAGGCTGGCTCTTAGCCACAAAATATTTCATCATTTTTCCGACAACTTCAAAGTCAGCAATAACCCCATCCTGCATAGGACGAATAGCTAAAATATCTCCAGGGGTTTTTCCAAGCATTTTTTTAGCTTCGCGACCAACCGCGATTACTTTACCTGTACTTGTTTGTAATGCAACTACAGAAGGTTCTGATAATTCAATCCCTCTACCTCTAACATAAATCAATGTATTAGCTGTTCCTAAATCAACCGCAATGTCGTTAATAAAAATATCTCTAATTCCAGTAAATAAACCCATGTGGTCCTCTCTTTCTTAAGTCAAGACAAAATTTTCTAATATTATCTTTTGAAAAACTAATTCTAGTATAGCACTATTTTATAAAAATCACAAAATTTTGCTTATAATTTTTATTATTCGAATCTATTTATGATAAAAAAATAAATCATTCTTATTCCTTGTCGGATCCCTAAAGAAAAAATAAACCAAAAATAAACAGACATCTCTAAGAGAATCAAAGGCATTATATACCAAGGAGATTTAAATACCCCTAATGCAATCAATAAACAAAAAAGATAAATGTTTTTCGCATTTTTTTTAATCCCCATGGCCCTTTCTGTTCTATGAAGAAAAAGCTTCCATTCTTTATCATCATGGGCTATATCTTGATGAATAAAAACATAAGGAGAATGAGCTGCTTTTTTTAGATCATCAATGACTAATTGATTTTTTGTAAGTAATTCTTTTAATAGCGAGACACGTATGATTGTTTTATCAACTAGCAACAAATCTTGATAAGTTGTTGACATTGATCCTGGACGGACAGGGCGATAGCGAGGTAGATATCCCTTTGAAAAAAAGAT
>JBOFDR010000151.1:0-3849 GCA_051647205.1 Brevinema sp.
TAAATATTTCATCGTATAGACTCCTAAAATAATAACCCCATTTATATAATTATATATATGGGGTTATTATTTTGTCAAGCACATGCAGTCACTCCTCGCACGCGAACAGGTGATGTCGAATATGAGGGTAATAACCATAGGCATGGAACACTAAATGTAGCTAAAGAAAGTGCCTTATACCACACAGGCAAAATTAAGAAAGATGACAAGAGTGGAACTTAGGAAGTGGCTGCCGCACACATATCTCTTAGAAAAACTACCCCAATTGAGTATAATAATATAAACAATAGTATATATGATTGTTTGTGTTGTAAAATATTGTTCAATATGATATAATCTAAAAATTGGGGAATTAATTATTCTTAGGAAATATTTATGTCATTATTAAAATAATTTACACCATCTTTATCTCTTGAGATGCAGCAAGAACTGGAGAAATGTTTTTGGATAGTCGAAACATGAGACGATAATTCTAAAGAATACTTGAATGTTCTACCAATGAGGTAGTCGTTAAGCATTGCTTATCAAGATAAAAATGAAATAATCGATAAATTTGTAGAAAACCTGTTTAACGCAATATATTTCTTTGTAAACGGAAATACAACCCTTTCAAAAACAAATATGATGACAGTAATGAAACAATCACAAAATACATTTAGAGCCATACATAGCAACACAAATGATACCAAATTGGTTCGTATATACTATCAATAATATTGATATTTGTCAAGAAAATTCTTATAATAATAAGAAGAATCAATGGGGTTTTTATGTTAAAAGTAACACGGAAAGATCAGGCAAAGCAAACGGAACAAAAAATCGTCAATGCGATGATTGAGTTATTAAAAGATAACTCTTTTCAGGATCTACAGATAAAAACGATTTGCTCTCACTCACAAACTTCTATTGGGAATTTCTATCACCATTTCCCAAATAAACATAGCATTATTATTCACATTTTAGATAACTATTCTGATTTATTTCAACAAAAAATAAAACAACTCGAGCTTCCTTCCTCTTTTGAAAAATTAGTTTTGGTGATGCAAAAGTTCTGTGATATCATAGAATTACTAGGTTCTGAATTGGTTCTGGAGCTATTTATTTACAATATCATTTCGGGCGATAATTTTTTATTGGATTCAAAAAGACCTCTTTATCAAAATATTTTCAAGATTATTAATCATCTAGAAAATAACAAACAACTTTCTTCTGAAGACACGGCAAGTGAAATCACTAGAAATTTGATTATATTTTTCCGTGGTTTTTTGTATGAATGGTGCTTGTGTAAAGGTTCGTTTAAATTGTCCGCTAATATCACCAAACAATTTAAACGTTATCTCATCTTATTTCAATAATCATCTAACTTCATCTTAAACTCTAATTTAATAGATCAGTATTAACATATACATTTTTGTTAAATCCTATTTAGATCATTTACGAACCAGCCTAGTAATATTTTTGTTTCCTACATCTCTCATCGAAAAATATAGATATTTACCAATGCATCACTTGACTATACCACTATTCCAAGCTATACTAATGTACATACTAAACTTATGCTATACTAAAAAATCTGTCAATGTACCAGTGGTTCGAATCCTACGCTCTCCGAATTTCAGTGGAGATAGGTGTCGCCTACCTCCATTCTTTTAACCAAATCGGATTCGAACCCCTGGTACATGGGATATCTAAACTTCATTTATTGATATAACGGACTTCTGAGAACATTTTTTGAGAATATTACTCTTTAAATTTAAAGAATTCTCAAAAGCCGAAAAACTGAGTTCGTTGGATAATATTTTAAGCATTAATTAATTTAACAACAAGACTTGATCTTTATAATAAGATAATAATAGAAAAAATACCACAAAATTCGTGGTATTTTTTTAATTTTCTAAAATACTAAACCTGTTTTGGAATAAACACACAATCAATAACTGCTTATCCAAATATCATTTAGGTATTTTCGAGAATTAGGATTGTAACCACCAAATAAAATCAATTTTTTATCTATATTTACCATCCCAGAACCAGTTCTTGCTCCAAAATCTGCTTCAAACAAAATCTTCTCTCAGTTCACACCTTGATCAATACTCTTCCAAACATGATCTTGCTCCACGACAAACAAATCATTTTTCACTTTTACTAAAGCCTGCTCATAAAATTCAAAAGGTAAATTAAGTTGTCGATACCAGATATTTCCTCGACTCTCGCTCCTCCAAAGATCTGTCAACGCATTTCTATTATTCTCACCTAAAATTAAAATCTCATCTTGATAGTCAATCGCTCCAAATCCTTCTCTTCCATCAAACGGAACTCCAGAGATACGCTCCCAATTTCTTCCCAAATCTTTACTTTTCCAGACATCGTTAAAATAATTAGACCCATCTGTCCCACCGATCACAACAATTGTATTTAACATGACATTTTGAATAATAAAGTTTAATGTCATCATCAGACAGTTTTAATATATTTCGTTCAGCTTTTTCTAGTATATCTACACCATACATTTTTTTTTAATTCTTTTAGTTTATCCTATATTTCTATTGAAACAGATGGTGTTTTTTTCTGCATGTTACCTCCAAACTATAATTCAACAATATCTATGATATCTAAGTAAGCGACAGGAAATTATATATCTCTGTCATTGTCATCGTTGTCTATCAATAGATTCGATAAATCTTCTTCGCTATCTATGTGTAGTTTTATATAATTTATTAATTATATTTCTTCCTCTAGCACGGCAATACCTACTGCCATGATAAGTCTAATTGCATCTGCTTGAGAATATTTCTTTCTTGATCTTGAGAAAAACTTTTCAGGGCTTGACAATATTTTTTGTATAATAGGCTGTAAAGAAGTTGTTAGATCGTAATCTATTTTTTTCCCTAGTATTTTTTTATATCGCTTTGTACTAAAGGGTTCAGTCTATTGATAGAACATCAATAGACTGAACCCTTTTTTTAGCATCTGCATTGAATGTGATTAACGATCCTTTTTTGATAGGGTTTGACACAGGTTGTTGGTGATTTGTTTTATTTTCTGTGTTGTGGTTTTTGTTGGATTTTGTTGAGGTGGTTGCTGAGGGACTCTACCCCCCCCCCTCTCTCTCCTTGTGTTATCTTGTCCGTAACTCATAATTACTCCTGTGTAAATTTAATTTATAATTTTATGATATCTGATGCTATTTCTTGGAAGAACGGTTTTAGCTTAGATGATTTTTCAAATCCATTAGATGCATCTAAAGATACGATAGTGTTGATTGTTTGATCTTGGTTACATTCTGTATAAAAATCGTAAATATATTTAATTCCTAAAAATAACACATTTAGCTCATAGGAATATCCAGACCATATCTGGGAGAGAACCGCCTTAGTGTTTTTAGCTGAAATTCTCTGTAAAGGAGTCAATATATTGATTCTTAACAAACCTAATAGTGCATTAGACTATGAAAATAAACGTCGTCTTTTTGAAATTTTAGAGCAATTCAAAAAAGAAAAACTTATCATTATGAGTTCCCATGATCCTGAACTAGCCTGTAAGCATGTAGATTTCATTATTCCTTTTATAACTAGGAATGTAGCACCAGCATTTTCTGCAAAACATCTAACAGACGATAAAATTACTCAAGTTTATTCTTTATGAGCACTATAATTTAACTTTTTCATTAAATGCTACTACCGTCATGGCAGAGGTTGAAACATCGATCTATTTATAGGGCTTATATACCTAGACGGCGCAAGCAGAAATTCTACATTAAACTAACTTATAAATGAGAACAGATCAATCTTTGATATAATTTTGAACACGAATATTTAAGAAACAATGTGGACAGATACCCCATTTTTT
>JBOFDR010000152.1:0-4382 GCA_051647205.1 Brevinema sp.
AAGTGAATTTTCAGCACAAAGAACAGTAGATCTGCTAGCTACTAAGCTTTTGGAGATTTAAATTTTATATGACAACTATATCCTAAAATAATAAACATCATCAAAGAAAATCGTAGAATAAAGAGCCATCCATCTACCAATCCTGCTACTAGCATGCCTGATAAAAAATATAATCCAAAATACAAATTATATTTTTTAAAATATAGTCCTAAACTTAGGATAGGAATCAAAAATAATATTAATCCTATAATCCCTGTTTCTACTAGCATACTTGTATAGATATTATGTAAAAATTCAATACGTGAATGCCCGATTTTTAGTTTTTTAATAATAGGTGTCCCATATTGGTCATAAAAATATCGGAAATTTAAGATTCCTACACCAGTAATAGGATATTTTTGCCAAAGATGGAATCCGTATTTATTTTGATGAATACGGTCTTGGATTGTTGATTGTTTTAATGGTTCAAAAAGTGTTTCATGCCATTTTTTTGATTTTAATGATAAAAGAGGCATAAGAAGGATCGGGATCAATAAAAGTAAAAATCGCTGTTTTCGAAATGTTTTGAAAGGATAAAAAACTACAAAACTACCTAAAAATCCAATGATAAATAATAAAGCCATTCGTGTTTCTGTTGCTAATAATCCTATAAAAATAATTGTCGTTGTTACAACAAAAAATATTTTTGAAGATAAGGAACGATGTTGAGTAAAGGCTAAAAAGCATTGATATACCATGATAGATAGGCTCATCACTAAAAATCCAGCTGTGTTTGCAGGCCAATTACTCATAAATGATGCTAGCCCTGGATTGCCGTGAGGCTGAAGTATGATTCCAAATAAATTAATATTTTTATTGAGATTGAGGTGGTATAATCCAAATCCCACCACAACACTGAGACTTACTCCAAAGAGAATCAATCCCATATCTAAGAATTTTTGTGTTATTTCTCTATGTCGGAATATCTTAAATAAGATGCTATATCCTAAAAATGCAGCACTCATGCCAAACGAAGCACTTTTATCCATCTCTGCTGATGCTGATATAAAAAAGCACCATACGACAAATAATAACCAAGAAAAATCTAAAAAATCATAAGAAAACAATAGTTTTTTGATGACGGCTTTATCTAGTAATAAAATAATTGAGAGCACTAAAAATGGTAGGCAATAATCACCAAAAGGACTGAGTAGAATCGTGAAAATAAGTGATATCCCGAAGGCTTTATGCCTTAGAGGAAATCCAGAGAATTGCTTGAGGCCTAGCATGAATATTATGATTGTGATAAAGGCAACCAATGCTGCTGCTGGTAAGGTTGGTATTGTGTGGGTATTGATTGATAAAAATTTTTTTGAATTAACAGTGAAAAAAAGAACAATAAAAAGACTGCTATAAGCAAGAGATATCAAGTATATAAATCTGTTTTTCATAGGGGATCCTTAATTGAGAAGATTTTTTATTATATCATATTATCAAAAGATCTTCAATACAGAATTACTAAATACATTATTATAAGGACTATTTATGTCAAAGAAAATTATCTGTGTGATTGCCAATGGATATGCTGAAGAAATGATGGCTGCCAATCTAATGGAAGAAATATCCAAAGAGCTTGAAAAACACAATAAAAAAAATGATTATCAACTAATAGGAGGATCTTTGGTCAGCTCCGGTAAATGGTTTCAACAAAAAAGATTTGCAACATTTTATTCAGGAGGGATGAGCCCTTCTGGTGGATTTCCGACACGTTCTATACAAGGATTTTTTAAGGATCTTTTTTCAGGAGTGTTTAAAGGTCCTTTTCGTATGATTGATTTTCTTAAAAGATGGTCAAAAAATGGATTGGATACTGTTATTATTGTTGGTGATTTTCTTTTATTAGCAACAGCTATTCCTGCACTAAAGAATAAAAAAAATGTTTCCTGTGCTTTTATTCCTACTGCAAAATCTGATTATATTCAGTCTCACTTTAAAATTGAAAAAAGATTGATTAAACAATATGCTACAATTTCTTATCCTCGTGATCAAATTACAACAGATAATTTTTTAGAATATGGTATCAACGCAGAATATCATGGGAATTTAATGCAAGATTTATTAGATTATACAACTAAACCTTTAGAATCAGAATATCCTATTGTTGCTTTACTTCCAGGAAGTCGAGAAGAAAGTTATGGAAATTTAGATAAGATTCTTAGTGTTGTTGAACATATTTATCTTCCTATTCATTGGGCGTTTGTGCAAGCTTCTGTTCTTGATAATGCAAAAATTCAATCAATATTTATTAAAAGAGGTTGGATTAAAGAAAATAATTATTGTTGGGCATATCGTTCTTTTAAAATACATGTTTATCCTGGAGCTGATTTTGATCGTGTAGCATTAGGTTGTGTTATGGGTATTAGCTTAGCGGGAACTGTAGGAGATCAAATTGTTGGTTTAGGAAAACCTATCTTAAGTTTTGTCGGTACAGGACCTCAAAGCTCTAAAATGCGAATGGAAGAATACAACAAATTACTTGGCGATGCTTTTGTGTATGAAAAAAAATTTATAAATATTGTAGAGAGATTTAATCAGATGATTACAGATAATATGTGGCGTAACACTATAGGGCTCCTTGGTAAAGAACGTATGGGAGATTCTGGTGGAACAGCACGAGTGGCTAAATCTATTGTCTCAAAATTATTGTTAAAATCAGAATAAGATCAAAATATAATTAACATTTTAAGGAAGTAATTATGAAAATTTCATTCACAGGAACACATGGGATTGGTAAAACAACTCTTGCAACATGGTTGTCCGAAACGTTGGAAATTCCTTATATTCCTGAATTTGCACGAGAATTTTTAGAAAATGGATTTGCAATTGAATCTCCTACAGATCTTTTAGATTTTGAAACACAAATATTAAATAAAAAAATTGAATGTGAAGCAAAAATATTACAAAATCAAGAGAGCCTTATAGCAGATCGTTCTTATCTGGATTATCCTGTTTACTTAAAACACGGGCTTTCAAGATTTCCTTATGAGTCGATCAAAGATCTTCAGTACCATAATCAAAAAGTTACTCATTATTTTAATGAATACGAAAGTGAGTGTCGTGAACATAATAAAATATATGATATTATTTTTTTTGTAACACCATTTACAGAGTTTATTTCAACAGAATTTGATTATCGTGAAAAAAATCCTTTTGCAACTAATCTTATTCAAGATCTTTTGTTTAATGAGTATATTAATGAGCTAAAATCAGGCTATGTAGTATTAATTAAAGAAAAAGATTTGTTAGAACGAAAAAAAGTTATTATTCGGATTCTTAAAGAAAGAGGTTTTATTCCTTGGAATAAAATGTATGTTGGTGAGGAAATCTAAGATTTAATATAATATATTATATTAAATCTTAGAGAAAATAATGAAAATTCACATGTTTTTTCTTGTTTTACTCTTCATCTTATCAGGATGTTTTTTACCAAAGATTATACAATCTACTTCAACTATAGGAATTATGAGTGCGATGAAGGAAGAAATTGATCTTATTTTGACAGAGAGGTTAGATATAGAACACATATCACACGCATCACTAAATTATTATAAAGGGAAAATTGGGAAACATCGTGTGGTGGTGGTTGGTGGGATTGGTTTGATTAACGCTGCGATGACAGCAACGATACTATCTGAAAAGTTTCATGTTAAAACAATTCTCTATTCAGGAGTCGGATTGGCTGTAATAAAAGATCTCTCAATAGGAGATATTGTTATTGGTACAAATTTTATTAATTATATGGTGGATCATACAGAATTTGATCTACCTTTTGGTCATCTCTCAAGAGAAAATGTAGGTTACTACGTTGCAGACCGAAAATTAATCGATCTTGCTTTGAATTTGACAAATATTTGAATTTGACAAATAATAGAAAAATTGTAGCTGGACGGATTGGGTCAGGGGATGTATTTGTTAATCACTATACAACAAGAGCTCATCTCGCTGAATATATTGGTGCTATAGCTATTGATATGGAAAGTGGTGCTCTTGCTCAGGTATCTTATAGATATCAACTGCCTATTCTTGTAGTTCGAACGATTAATAATACCTTTGGAAAAAAAGCAGGTGATCATAATAATAAATATGATTACGTTGAGCATTTAGAAAAATCTGCTAATAATTCTGCTCAATTTATTATGGATCTTGTTCAATCAGAACAATTTCCTTATTAATATTATATATAATCTCAAGTATTACAATAAAAACACGATAATAAAAATATACATGTTTTTTTAAGCAATGTATAAGCCTTGATAAAATAAAAAGCTCTATATATATGTAGAGCTTTTTATTTTTCAAATCTAAGTAAATAAAAAAGTGAGCATATTTTTAAAGAAATGTTT
>JBOFDR010000153.1:0-1751 GCA_051647205.1 Brevinema sp.
AGAAGGTGATAATAATTCTCGTGTTGCCTGTGAAGTATTTTGTACTACAGGACAAGTAATCGTAGGTGGAGAAATTACTACTAATACTTATGTTGATATTCAAGAAATTGTCCGTAATAAAGTTAAAGAAATTGGATATAAACAAGGCATGGGATTTGATGCAGATTGTGGCGTTCTGAATGCTATTCACTCCCAATCTCCTGATATTGCTATGGGAGTAGATACTGGTGGAGCAGGAGATCAAGGAATTATGTTTGGTGGAGCTGTTAACGAGACTCCAGAATTAATGCCTATGGCTTTGGTTCTCTCTCGTGCGATCACAAACAAAATCACTAAAATGAGTAAAGAAGGAGATTTACCTTGGGCTAGACCTGATGCAAAATCTCAAGTAACTCTTGCTTACGAAAATAACACAATCAAATATGTAGATACTGTTGTCGTATCCGTTCAACACAATGAAGAAATTACTCAAGAACAAATTCATCAAGATATTAAAACTAAAATCATTATACCTATCTTAGAAGAATATAAAATGGATCCTAGCCAAGTAAAACATTTTCACATCAATCCTACAGGTCGTTTTGTGATCGGTGGTCCTCATGGAGATACTGGATTAACAGGACGTAAGATTATTGTTGATACTTATGGTGGTTATTTTAAGCATGGTGGTGGAGCATTCTCTGGAAAAGATCCTTCAAAAGTAGATAGATCAGCTGCTTACGCAGCTCGTTGGGTAGCAAAAAATATTGTTGCTGGCGGATTTGCTAATAAATGTGAAGTACAACTTTCCTACGCAATTGGAGTAATACAACCTATTTCTATTAAAGTAGATACTTTTGGAACAAGTAGTATTTCTGAAGTAGCTCTTGCTGAGGCAGTGGCAAAAGTTTTTGATCTATCTCCTAGAGGTATTGAACAAAATTTAAGCCTCAGAAATCCTACATTCAAATATCAAGATCTTGCTGCCTTTGGTCATATTGGACGTACCGATATTGAACTTCCTTGGGAACAAACAAATAAAATTGATGAATTAAACTCTATCCTTGGATAAGCTTTTTAAAAGATCTCAAATATGAGATCTTTTTTATAAAAAATAATATAATATATATTTAATATTGACAAAGTTACAGATCGATTATATAATATATATTATATAAGTATAACTACAGAGGAGGAATCTGTGAAAGTCATTCTAGTTGGAAATAACCACGCTGGCACAGCATTTGTAAGTAATGTACAAAAATTCAATCAAGATATTGAGATCGTATCCTATGAAAAAAGTGATAATATTTCATTTTTAGCATGTGGAATTGCTCTTTGGGTTGGTGGAACAATTAAAGAACCTCAAGGGCTTTTTTACGAAAATGCAGAAAATCTTCAGAAAAAAGGCATTAATGTTAAAACAAAACATGAGATTACTGCTATTGATTTTGTTAAAAAAGAAGTAAGTGTTAAAAACTTAGTTACAAATGAAGAATTCAAAGATTATTATGATAAACTTGTTTTAGCAACAGGATCTTGGCCTATTATTCCTCCGATTCTTGGAGTTGATCTTACTGGGGTATTCCTAGCAAAAACATTTGAGCATGCTCAAAATATCATTGATTATGCAAAAAAGGATTCTGTCAAACATGTAACAGTCATCGGTGGTGGTTATATTGGTGTTGAGCTTATAGAAGCTTTCAGAGAGTTAGGAAAAGAAGTAACGTTGATTGAAGGTGCTGATCGTGTTCTTGTCAATTATTTTGATG
>JBOFDR010000154.1:0-4001 GCA_051647205.1 Brevinema sp.
TCTATACATGAATAAGATCGACAAATTTGAAGGATTGTTTTTGAACGTTGTTGGACGTGTAGGAATTTATAACATTCCTTTTCGACTAGATAAATCACAATTGATTTTTGAACGTGAAAATGTCTTTCAATATGGCATGGGGATTTATCTTGGATATCGTTGGACACGATCTTTATTAAAAGATATGTCGGGATTGCCCTTTCGTATTATTTTAGAACCTTATCTTGGATGGGGCTTTGATGGTTTTGCCCACTCTTCTGCTCAAATTTATAATCGATTTACTATAGGTCTATCTTTTAAAATGGGTTTTTATACTCATAAAAAAAGTAAAGCAACTCTCGAAGCTGAAGCTAAATTAAAAGAAGAAGAAGAAAAAGAAAAAAAAGCTGATGAAAATCCTACTAACCAAATAGAAAACCCATCAGCATCTAATTAAAAATAGGATTGAATATTATGAAAAATATTATCGTACTATTGGCAGATAGTTTTGAGGATATCGAAGCTATTGCACCTATTGATATTTGGCGAAGATCACAATTTCAGGTTACTACTGCATCTATCTCTCAGTCACTCAAGGTCTCCAGCCAACAAAAAATTATTATTCAAGCTGATAAATTATTATCAGAAATTCATGAAGAATCGTTTGATGCGATTTTTATTCCCGGTGGTGCCGGACACAAATTAATTCAAGAATCTCCAATGGCAATGGCATTTATTGATCGACATATCAAAGATAACGCTCTAATTATTGCTATCTGTGCTGGTTCTACCATTATTAAAAAATATTTAATCAATAAAAAAGCCACTTGTTATCCAGCCATGAAGGAATTAATCCCTCATTGGGTTGATGAAAAAGTGGTCTTTGATGCTCCTTTTGTAACAGCACAGGGAGCTGGAGTATCTTTGGAATTAGGCTATTTTGTAAGCAGTCTCTTTTCCTCTGAAGAAGAAACCATTGTTCTCAAAAAACAAATGGTATTCAAGCACTAATATAGTTGTAAAATAAAATTTGAGGAAACTATGAAAAAAACATTACTGTTGCTGATACTGTTGGGAACAACAAATTATCTATACGCTTTCAGTAAAAAACCAGAGAGTAGACCTGTCGTAGCTCCAGAGCCTTTTATTCAGCATGAGTACTATGATAGGAAAAATAAATTAATACACTATGATCTTGTCCCTTTTTATATAGAAAAATATCCTCATATGGCAATTAGTATCCAGCCGAGTATTTCTCGAAGTACTATTTCTGGACAGACAGATCTGCATTTATGGATTTCTTATACAACAAAAGAAGACAATGAAGATAGTATAATATTCACACCTGATTTTTTAACCATTGATACCCTAGGAAGAGAAATGCGTCTTCCATTAATATATAAGCAAACTAACAGTACTACAAATAATGATTCTAAAAATTATACTTTTAATAGCTATGTTTATCTGTTTACAGAAGATATCGATAAATTATTAGGTGTTCTGATGGACGGTAAAAAACCACCTATTGAATTTTGGGAACCAGATAGAGCTGAAGAACGACGTAATGCGTTATTAGCATCTGGAGAACTTTATCAATCGTCAGCAAAAAAAATAGCTAACATCGCTCTATACCAACAAGAAAAAATAGATTTTGTAGCTAAAAACACTCGCACTTTTGGTGCAGCAAGTGCCGAGTTTTATGATGTTCCATATAAAACAATAGCTCCTAAATCATCTGTATTAATACAACAAAAGCAAATGACTCTTTCTTTAGCAAATAAAGATCATGAAGTATCTTGGGAAGTGGCAGGAGATGCTTTATGGATGGTATTAGAGGCAATTTTTTTCAAAAATGAACTAGCAAATATTCCTCTTGCTCCATAAGTTATTGCTCTGTTTTAGGTTTTCCATGTTTTGGTATTGTGTATCGAACATCTGTGCCGATTGGGATCCAAAAATTTTTATCATAAAACATGTTTTTTTGATTTTCTTTTAAAGGAAGATCGTCATAATAAGTATTTACTTCTGTATTAAAATTTCTTGGTTCGGCAAATAATTTTTGTAAGCCTTTTTTAAATTCATAATCATTGGAATTTATATGAACATAATACCATGATGCTCCTAAAATAAAAAGGAATACAAAAAAGAAAATCACAATAAATTGTTGCAAAAACTTTTTAACTGGTAAAGAGTTCAAAAATATTTTCAGATGAATAAAAAATGTTTTCATAAATACCTCAATTTATCTTGCTAATCAACTAATATGTCGGATTTTTATTGAAAATATGAATATTTTCTTTGAGGTATTATATCAGAGTGAGGAAAAATAATGTTAGCAGAACTTAAAAATGTTACAAAAAAAATATCTGACGGTGCTTTTGATCGCTTATTATTAGAAGACATTTCATTTACTTTTGATCTTAATGAAATGATTGCTCTTGTAGGAACATCAGGAGCTGGAAAATCAGCACTATTACGTGTATTATCAGGATTAGAAGTAATTAATATTGGAGAATACAACTTTAATAATACTCTGATGAGTAATATACCTGAATCAGCTCTTGCAAACATGCGTAGAAAATACATGGGATTTATAGGTTTTGAGCCAGAATTTCTTAATAATATGACTGTTGAAGAATGTTTATCCATGCCTCTAGTTGGGCTATCAATCGCACATAAAGAGCATAAAAACATGGTTATAGATACTTTAGAAATACTTGGGCTGGTATCAAAATTAAAATCAAAACTCAGTCAACTTCAATATTATGAAAGAATGTATGTTTCTGCTGCACGTGCTTTTATCAAAAAACCCTTACTTGTTGTTGCTGATGATCCTACTAAAAAACTCCACTCTAACGAATCTCTTTCTTTTTTCAATTTATTAATCACACTCCAAAAAGCATATGGTGGTACTGTTATATATTCTACCTATGATCCATCTCATTTACAGTTTTCAACAAGAATTATCTATATGAAAAACGGTAAAATCATTAGAAAAGAGAGTGCATAATCCATGCTAATGCCTAGACGTTTGCTTGACACATCACTTAGAACAAAGATCATTCTTTTTGTTATTTTTACTACTTTCTTCTCCCTTATCTTTATATCACTGTCAATCATCAAAGGTTTAGAAATTAGCAGTCGTATGGATATTGCTAAAAATAACACCTCGCATATCAATATCAGAACTCAAAACTATAACCCTAACAATCCATATGATCAAAGTACATGGTGGCAAGAACGTAGAAGTTCTTTGGAAGATCGTATCAGCGATGAATATGTTCGAGGAATTACTACGCGTACCACACTTCCAGGCATCATCATTGATTCAAATCATCCTATTTTTATTACTGTTATTGAAGATCGTGATATTACAGTATTCAATAAAAAGATTTTTCCTTCCGAAAATAATCGTAAGATTCCTTTTAATTCAATCTATATAGGCAAACAGCTAGCAAAAAAATTGAAACTAGGTACAAGAAATGTTGTTGATATTTCTATTCCTACTCTCAAAACAAAACTTTCTTCTGTACGAATTTCTCATGTTATGCCCGAGATTAATCCTTTTATTGATCATCATGGTGTTTTTATTGATAAAGATTCTCTAGAAAATTTAGAAGAAAAATTTAGAGATTATCATGTTCGTTTTAGGGGTAGCCCTTACCAGGCATTATTAATTTCAAATTTTTCTATCTTCCTTTATCCCAATAACTTTGATACACCTAATTCTAAGCTTGAGTATCAATTTACTATTTTAAATAAACTAACAGATTCTATAATTCAATGGGGATCTTGGATCTATTTATTACTTACTCTTATTTTATTTTCAGTTCATTATTTTCATTATTATTATCTTTATGACGATATCAAAGAATTTGCTTACAGACAAGGATACCTAAAAATACAAAATCTTTATTTATGGCTTTTATTTAAAACTATATTTTTTATTTTTATAACATCACTAAGTGGTATCACTATTGCTTATTTTGTTTGTTCTCTAAAACTAAAGATTTTTGCAAATC
>JBOFDR010000155.1:0-3117 GCA_051647205.1 Brevinema sp.
TTGGGATTGTTGTCTTTTTAGCTATTTTTTTTAGTATTGTGTTCTTTTGGAAATTTTATTATAATAATTTTTATAAGCTCATTGTTTATTATATAGATGGTATTAACACGATTAGAATAACAAAAAATGATATGCAGGCAATGAGTACACGTTTATTAAGTGCTATCTTACTATTATTATCACCTGTTTTTATTGTTGCAACAGTCTCAACACTTATTGTTTCTCTTGCTCAAACACGTTTTTTATTCACTACAAAAAAAATCACACCTGATCTCAAACGTGTTTTTGGAAATGTATTCTCCAATCTTCAAAAAATGTTTTGGTCTAAGCAGGCGTTTTTTAATCTCACAAAATCACTAATTAAAGTAATGGTAGTGTTCGGAATTGCCTTTATTTTAGGAATAGATGAGCTTGGTACTATTATTTCTTATATACATATGAATAGTGCTGTGGCAATTGGATTTATCGCAAAGATTATCGTAAAATTTGTTACTATTTCAGGTATTGTTCTATTTATTTTGGCTATATCTGACTATGTTTTTCAATACAGAGAATATATTGATTCATTAAAAATGACTAAGCAAGAAGTTAAAGAAGAGTTTAAAGAGCAAGAAGGAAATCCAGAAATTAAACAAAAAATCCGTCAGATCGAAAGCCAAATGGGAATGAGACGAATGATGAAAGCAGTACCAACCGCTGATGTTATCATAACAAACCCAACTCACTACGCTGTTGCTATTAAATATGAACGATCTTATATGAATGCTCCTGTGGTTATCGCTAAAGGGGTAGATCGTGTAGCTTTACGTATTAGGGAACTTGCCAAAGAAAATAATATCCCTATCCACGAAAATAAGCCTCTCGCAAGAGGTCTTTTTGCCTCTGCAAATGTTGGCGATGAGATTCCTTATGAATTCTATCGAACGGTTGCCGATGTCTTATCATTGGTCTACACTAGAAAATCTGCGTAAATCAGTACAGATCTTACTTAAAATATAACAAAAAGGATCTTTTATGGCTTCATCAACGACAACAAATATCAACAGAAGTTTTCAAGCATTAAATTTCATTTCTAAAAACATTGATCTTCTAGTTGCATTTACAGCAATCGGTTGTGTTTTAATGCTAATTATACCTGTTCCTCCGATGCTACTAGACTTTTTTTTATTGCTTAATTTATCGATGTCATTTTTAATTATTTTGTCAACATTGTATGTTAAAAAACCTTCAGATTTTTCCGCATTTCCTACATTAATCCTTCTTACAACAATCTTTAGTTTAGGATTGAACGTTTCATCTACTCGTCTTATCTTAACAAGAGGTCAAGCTGGAAACATTATTTCAGCATTTGGAGATTTTGTTGTTGCAGGAAATCTTGTTGTAGGGTTTGTTATCTTTTTAATTTTATTAGCAATCCAATTTTTAGTGATCACAAAAGGTGCTACACGTGTTTCTGAAGTAGCAGCACGTTTTGCTTTAGATGCTATGCCAGGAAAACAGCTTGCAATTAATGAGGATCTTAATTCTGGTGCTATCACAGAAGAAGAAGCCCGTAAACGCCGTAATGAACTAACAACAGAAGCTGGATTTTATGGAGCAATGGACGGAGCATCGAAGTTTGTCTCTGGAAATGTTATGATGGCTATTGTTGTAGTGATTGTAAATGTAGTTGGTGGTCTTATTATTGGGACAATGGATGGGATAGGATTTGGTGCGGCTATATCAAAATATGTTACTTTGACCATCGGAGATGGTCTTGTCTCACAGATCCCTGCCTTACTCGTGTCTGTTGCTACAGGTATTATCGTTACAAGAAACTCCACCAATGAACGATTTGCAGCAGATGTTGCTCAGCAAATCATTATGCTCCCAAAAACTCTTTATATTACGGGGGGTACTATTATTGCAATTGGACTGCTTCCAGGATTTCCATTTATACTAAATATTTTATTAGGTGGCTTAATGATCTGGTCTGCATATATGATGAACAAAGCTACTACAGTGGAAGAAGAAAAAGAACGTCATCAAAAAACACTTGCTGAAAAAGAAGATAATCAACCAACAATTCAAGATATTTTACATATTGACCCTATGAGTATGGAAATTGGATACAGTTTAATTCCATTAGTTGATAAATCTCAAGGTGGAGATTTACTTGATCGGATTAAATTAATTAGGCGTCATATTGGTCTTGACCTAGGAATTTTAGTGCCGCCTATTCGTATTACTGATAACGTAAGTGCTGAGGCTCAAGAATATATTGTTAAGATTCGTGGTGGCGAGATTGGACGTGGACGTGTGCTTGTCAATCGCCTTTTGGCAATGAATCCCAAAAAAGATTTAACGTTGATTAATGGTATTGATAGTATTGAACCTGCTTTTAATTTACCTGCAAAATGGATCTTATCTGAGGATCGTTCTCAAGCTGAAATGCAAGGGTTTGATGTCTTTGATCCACCATCTGTTGTTGCAACACATTTAACAGAACTTATTAAGAAAAATGCTCATGAACTCCTTACTAGACAAGATGTTCAAAATATGATGGATGCCTTAAAAAAAGAATTTTCTACGCTTGTGGAAGATGCTCTTCGTGTATCTAATATTGCTGAAATACATAAAATTCTACAGACTCTTCTTAAAGAGCATATTAAGGTACGAAATATGATTCCTATTTTAGAAGTAATCTCAGATTATCGAAATACCTTACCTCATATAGATGCAGTTGTTGAACAGATTAGAGATATTCTTGGTAAACAGATCTTATCTGACCCAAATATTACTCAAAATAATAGCATCAAAACCTTATTAATTGATCCTGAATGGGAAAGTGTTCTTGAAAATTCAATTGAAAATACTCCTCAAGGTTATGTTTCTACTCTAGATAATGAAAATATGAATAAATTTGTACACAATTGTGGGATAGCAATTGAACAAAAACTAAAAGAAGGAATTAATCCTATAATTCTTTGTTCAAAACGAGTTCGTCGTTTAGTCAGAGAAATATTAGTTCATTCTTTTCCTAACACACCAGTTATTGCATATTCTGAGATACCATCATCCTTAGCTGTAGAACAATTAGGAATTATTAATTACGAATAATTATCAACCATATAATAA
>JBOFDR010000156.1:0-3215 GCA_051647205.1 Brevinema sp.
CTTATAACAAACCTCACCAGCTTTCTGAAGCCACAAGGAAGAAGATTCTTTCAGTAGCAGAAGAACTAGGGTACAACCCACTCTCAAAAAATCATCATAATTCAAAATTAATTCTTATTGCACTACCAGCGGATCAATCGATAAAACAATTTGTCAGTACTTTTACTTATGCTATGATTCAAAAATTCTCTGAACACTCGTTTAATTCTATTACTATTAGTTATAAAAATGCTGAAGATTATGCAGAGCAAGTAAAGGCAATTATGAATAAAGAGCAAGTAGAAGGTATAATTGCTGTTCTAAATGATGCTACTATCAATCTGAAAAAATATAAAATACCTATGGTAATCGTTTCTGCAAATGCTTCAGGTGAAAATATTGATATTGGTTTTGATTTTATGTCTGATATTGAAGATATTTTATTAGAATTACAACAAAGCAAAAAGAAAAATGTTGCCATTGTTACCTCAAGTCTTCTTTTTAATGATCTTTATATTCAAAATTATATGAAAGTATTTGAAAAGAGATATCAAGAATATTTAAATAAACCTTTTGATCCTTCATGTTTTTGTTTACTACAAGAAAACCGAGTTGACGCAGAGATCCTTGAAGAATTTAATCAAAAAATCAAGCCTGATGCTTGGATTATTGTAGGTGACTATGCATTAAATTATGTTCAAAATGTTATTCATGAGGAACTAGAAGGATTTGCTATTATGGAAGAAGGAAAATCTTATATTAAACTTTCTTCTAGCAAACTAGTTGTTTTAGAACGTCCTAATACACAGATTGTTACCCTTACTGTTTCTACATTATTAAATCTAATTTCTAATCATGAATCTTCTCCGTCGGCAAAAAAAGTATTATTTTGTAAAAAAATATACTAAAATTATCAGAAAATATTTGACAAAAATGTTGATTTTTGATAAAATTAACTATCTTCAGGGCAGGGTGTAATTCCCTACCGGTGGTATAGCCCACGAGCTTTTATAAGTAATCTTGTATTTGCTGATTTGGTGAAATTCCAAAGCCGACAGTTATAGTCTGGATGTAAGAAGATATGTAAGTATTCTACTTTGATTGTTTTAAAACAATTTATATACTTGTATTAATATCAGTATTATATCTAAAAAGCCCTAAGTTATAGACCATTAGGGCTTTTGTATTACTCAAAATAAAATGGATATTTAGTATGCATGAATATTTTATGAAAAGAGCTTTGGAGCTGGCAAATCAAGGTAACCCTTCTCCCAATCCGTATGTGGGAGCTGTGATTGTTAAGGATAATAACATTATTGCAGAAGGATATCATCAATATTTTGGTGGACCTCATGCTGAAATAGAAGCTTTTAATTCTTTATTAGTAGATGGCTCGTTAGATGATGCCACGATGTATGTTACCTTAGAGCCTTGTAGTCATTTTGGTAAGACACCTCCTTGTGTAGATACTATTATAAAGCATAGGATTGCTAAAGTGGTTATAGCATCACTTGATCCTAATCCCCTTGTAGCTGGAAATGGTGTGGCAAAATTAAAAGAACATGGTATTGAAGTACTTGTTGGAATTTTAGAAGAAGAATCGAAAAGCCTTAACGAAGCGTTTTTCAAGTATATTTCTACGAAAATTCCCTTTGTTTTAGCAAAGATGGCAATGACTTTAGATGGGAAAATTGCCACTGTTAATGGAGAATCAAAATGGATTTCTTCAGAGCAATCACGACATGAAGTACAGTTATTACGGCATTCTTATACGGCAATTATGGTGGGCATAGGGACTATTATCAAAGATGATCCTTTGCTCACTGCCAGAATTCCTAATGGACGAAATCCTATAAGAATTGTTGTAGATACAAATTTAAGAACACCTTTAGAATCTCAGCTTATTAAAACAGCTAGAGATATTAGAACAATCATTGCTACTGCTGAACAAAATCTTCAAAAGCAAGGTTTGTATTTAGATCAAGGGGTAGAAATTCTATTTTGTGAAAAAATAGAATCAAAAATAGATCTAAAAGATCTTATAAATAAACTGGGACAACAAGGAATTGATAGGATTTTACTAGAAGGTGGTGGAGAAGTTATGTTTTCTGCAATTAAATTAGGACTTGTAGATAAAGTAAGGCTTTATATTTCTCCTAAATTTTTTGGAGGGAAAGCTCCTTCAATTATTGGAGGAGAGGGGATTTCCTCTATTAAAGATGCTTTTAAGCTTTCTTCTTACAAAATACTATCAAACGAATCTGAAGATATTATTATCCAAGGATACTTCTGCAAGGAGAAATAATGTTTACAGGATTAATCGAAGAAATTGGAACGATTAAAAATATTCAAAGCTCTAGTACTTCTGCTGAATTAACTATTATATGTACTACTATGTTTGATGATATTGATCTCGGAGCAAGTATTGCTGTGAATGGAATTTGTCTGACAGTAACACATATGACAAGGGATTCTTTTAGTGTAGATGTCATGCCAGAAACAATGAAAATAAGCAATCTAAAGCATCTAAAAATTAGTGATAAAGTAAATTTAGAACGAGCTTTGTCTTTAAAAAAAAGACTTGGTGGGCACTTTGTTAGTGGGCATGCCGATGGAGTTGGAAGTATCAAATCTATCCAAAAAAATGATAACGCTTTTTTAATTAAAATTAATACAGATCCTTCCATTCTAAAATATATTATTCACCGTGGTTCTATCACAATTGATGGGATTAGTTTGACAGTGTGTGATCTTGAAGAAGATGATTTTAGTGTTAGTATTATTCCACATACTTTTGCTTATACTACCCTAAATTTTAAAAAAGTAGGTGATCTTGTTAATTTAGAAAATGACATGATTGCAAAATATATAGAGCGATTATTGACTTTTGATGATCAGACTTCTAAAAAAAATCTAACCATTGATTTTTTAAAAGAAAATGGATTTTAAGGAATAAATATGCATACATTTGATACAATTGAAAAAGCCATTTCTGATATCCAAGAAGGGAAGATGATTATCGTGATTGATGATTATAATAGAGAAAATGAAGGTGATCTTTTGATGTCTGCAGAGATGGTTACTGATGACGCTATTAATTTTATGGCAACTTACGGGAAAGGGTTAATTTGTATGCCTTGTCAAAAAGAAATCCTAGATTCTTTAGATATCAATCCGATGGTTTTTTCAAATACCGATCATTATCAAACAGCTTTTACAGTATCTATTGATCATGA
>JBOFDR010000157.1:0-2208 GCA_051647205.1 Brevinema sp.
CGAATGAAAAAGGGGCACAGATAAAATCATTTATATATATATATATATATATATATAATGTTATATATCATTCTTTATCACGATGTTTTAATGTTAAGTATCATTCTTTATTACAATTTTTTATTCAGAAATTAAATTCAATTTTATCACGGATGCACCTTAATTAATGGAAAAATTTCGTATATTCATAATTACGAAAACATTGTCATTAAATTCCACATTTTGATCAAAACATACTACTTAAATTGCTTCACTTAATTGTCAAATGGAAAGTTTTGTATATTTATATTACTTAATTGCTTTCTAATACTTATCACATGATTCCGAAACCTTGAACACGTACTTGTGGCGTGATTTTGAAACAACTTTTCAACTTCAAAATTACAAATTAATAGTTTTGTTTCATCATTAAATGTATAAATCTGTTATTTTTGTTTAGAAAGCGTTTCTCCTATAATCATAATTACTAATTAATGACCTTTTCGCATCATTAGGAAATAAACTTGTAATTACCTCTCCCACCAAATTAAATTAAATTTGTATAAATACTATTGTATATAGAATAAATCAGACAGAAAGAGAGAGAGTTTTAAAGAAGGAACTACGGAAGACTTTTCTTTTACCTTAAAAGAATATTACTGTACCTTTTGACCGCCTAGAAGCAGTGGGAGAATATCCCCCTTCGTATAAATTAATAAGGCCCTCAATAGTTCAGAAACTCCCATCCTAGTTCCTCGCTCTCTCATATCATTATAAAAATATTATAGTGTTATAATAATAAATAAATAAAATAAAAGTATAACATTATAAAAACTGGTGGCAGCAACGGTCGAATCCACAAAAGTGCCTATAAGTGATCACGATCCTTAGTAATATAGTGCTCTTAGTGTTTTAATCAAAAGTTAAATCGACCAACTACCAAGTGATCTGCGCAGGAGCGTAGGTCACATACAATCATCAAAATAGAGGAGTCATTCATTAGACGCTCCAGGCGCTTACTGCGAAGGCATCCGCGAGTCCGCAGCACGAGCCCGTCTACAAGGCGTCAGACAAACCAACGGGACGCATCAGCGCCAGCAACTCCCGTCTCTACAAGTGCAGTTGCCGCTTCAGCGCCAACAACCCCTGCATCAACGAGTGCAGCCGTTCCTGCAGCATCTAGCCCAACGTCATTTCAAGCCCTTTCAAATGCTGTAAGTGATTTATTTCGCTCTCCCTTAACTAAAACTCCCAATAAAACCTATACTAATTTAAACAAAATGCCTGGAAATAATGACGCACCAACATACTCTGACGATTTCATATTTAGACATGTACTCACCTTTGACGGAAAACCTTCAGAATTAGAATCTTTTATAACTCATTTTGAAATGGGATACAGATTGGCTAATAATAGTCAAAAACTGCAAATGTTACACATAGCTGCATTGCAATTAATCGGTCCGGCAAAAAAAATTGGGATTAACCCTTTGGTACAAACATGGGACGATATGAAAAATAAACTAGTGCAAACTTTCGGGGAACGTAAAACCCTGGAAATACTGATAAATGAATTGCAAAGGTTTCAACAAAAAGCACACCAACCACTAGAAGATTACATTAAAAAATTAAAAGAATTATTAAATAACTGTATGGATCGTGCAAAAACCGAAGCCCTTCAAAAAAACGACACGCCAGAGGCTTTAAAAAGCAAACGCGATCTCATAGAATCTTTAGCTTTAGCAACCTTTAAAACAGGTATCCGCTCTAGAGAGATAGCATCGGTTTTACGTATTGAAAAACCAAAAACCTTAGATGAAGCTAGTACCCTCGCGTTAGATGAAGAAATCCAAATAAATTCTTTTGACGCAGGATTTTCTAATAATAATAATTATCGCAATAATAATAATAATCGTTTTAATCGATCGCGTAACAATAATAATATGTTTAACAAAGATAATGGTAATTATAATAATAGGAACTTTAATAATTTTTCACAATATAATAATAATAGAAATTTTAATAGAAATTCTTATAATAATAATTATAATAGAAATTTTGATAACAGAAATTCAAATAATAATAGGAACCACGAAAACTATCTTTCGCAACATAATAGAAACCTTAATAATAATAACAATAATATTAGAAATTCTAATAATAATGATAGAAATTGGCCACAACACGATGGTAATAGGAATTTTAATAATAATAATTTTTGGCAATATA
>JBOFDR010000158.1:0-7270 GCA_051647205.1 Brevinema sp.
TTCTATCACAATTTTAAAAAATAAAGCAATTAGTCCAAAAATTGTAAAAGTGAACAAGGTTGGAATAAGTACATTAAATGATTTTGTAATTGCAGGAGGAACCGAATCAGGCATAGTAATAAGGAGTGGTTTGAAATTACTGAAAAACTTTAGAATTTCTACGGCTAAAATAGCTACAATTATTGCTACAAAAAGTCCTGAGGCAGAGGTGTCATTAAACATCAGTACACCCCATGCATCAGCGCCATTGATATTTTGAATCCCTGGAAGGACACAAATAAGAGATCCAAAAGCAACAGTACCATAAAGAAGACCATCTTGTTTATAGTATGTTGCTAAATGATATGCTGTTAAAAAAACTGAAAGTAATGATAGTATTCCTAGAGATCCTCTAAAAATAGCATCTCCCACATTTTTAAATTCAGTAATAGTTGTGTTACCTTCAAAAACAGGAAGATTTAGTACTACATTATTTAATAAAATAAAGAATGATCCTACTAAAATTAACGGCATTATTTGGAAGAATCCATTACGGATTGCTAAAAGATGAGGTTGTGTAGAGAATTTATGACAAAATTCTAATAATCTATCTCCAAACTTCATAAAGTTCCTCCTATTTATGTTTTGCTAATTGAAAATTTAACCCTGATATACGCTTAAATGGTGCAGACACTGTCAAAGTATTGATTGAATAATTAAGAAAACTATATTTAATACGTTTTTGCCATTCGTCTAATGTTTTTATTTTAATTATTTGATAGATTTCTTGATCTTTTCCATTGAATTGAGAATAAGATGCTCCTAAACTAGCAAGAACATTTTTTTCAATTTCCCAACGTACTATTCCTTGATAAATCCAGTCTGATAATAATCTTTCTATGAGATTAGATTTTGCTTTAGAATGATTGCAAGGCTCCATATTAAATACAGCTTGGCACAGACAAGTACCTAAAGTATTCCCTGTAGTGTTCCATCCAGCATAAGCAGAGCATTTTTCAAGCAATAGGTATTCGTCTAATAATTGAATTAGTTCAGAGTCTCCACCATTAGTATAAGCAACATCTGCAAGAATAAAAAGTTTAGAGTATCCTTGTAATTTTTCTATAAACGGTATCAAAGATTTTCTATGTTCAAGCGAAAATTCTTGAGTATGAGCTTCTTTCATAGTATCATAAGGACTATGCACAGCAAGTATAAAATCAGCTTCCTCAATATGATTAACCAACACTCCTTTTATTAATCGAATCTGAGATTCTAAACTAGTAACAAAAGAGATGTCTTCATATTTAGGTACAAAATCATTAGTATGAGAAAAAACAGGGTATATTTTTGGAGTTTTTTGATAAAAATCTGTATACGCACGTGCCATAAGTGTACACATTGCTTCATCTGTTCCAGGATGAGAGTAGATAGCAAAATGATTTTGAATTTGAGACTGAATTTTCCGTAGATCCATGCGTCCTAAGCCAAATTCTGAAGTGTTGTCTCTTGGAATGAAAAGAATATCAATAATATTTTGATTGACTAAATCAATAATAGAGTATGTAAGAGCTAGATTAATCTCCCGTCTTTGAAGATAGTCTTCTAAGGATTTTTGATCAATAGTGGAATTTAGTTTTTGCCATTCTTCAAGTAGTGATTGATCAACATCAAGTTGATCAATCATATCTTTTAAAACACCCCAACGAAAAATATCTGTACCATGTAAAGCATAATACTTAGGCTCTTCTTCGGAAGAAGAATAGGCAGGATTTCTCATAATAAGATTCGAAACATAGACTTTTGCATGAGGAAATTTTTTTTAAGTCTAGTGAGTATTGTCAAACGTTCTTTAAGCTCTTGAAATGTGGAATTGTGAATACGTGATGGAAAAAGTCCTCCATAAATAAGCATCTCTATAGAAATAACAAAAGCATCTACATTACTTTGACTCAATAGAAATTGCTCAAGATAGCTAAGATTTGCTACTTCTTTTCTATAGCCTAGATTCTCACTTTTTGGTAAAAATAGTTCAATATCATCTTTAAGATCACTAAATGATTGTAAAAAAGAGTAGTTATAGGGTCTTTTATCTAATGGAATAACAACAATTTTCACAATAATTCCCTTTATTTGGTATTATACTAAATGTTATATCAATTATAAAAACAAATATAGTATAACGCATAATAAAAAATAATCAATCATAAAATTTTATTATGTGTTATATGTTCAAACAATAATGGAATGATCATAAATACCATTTTTAATTTTTTAGAATTTGTCTTTTTTCATAAAAAATATTATACTATATAATAATAAAAAATTAAGATTGGAATAGTCCTAAGGAGAATTATTATGTCCCAGTATAATAAATATCGAGGAGTCTTCCCAGCATTTTATGCATGTTACGATGATCAAGGTAATATTTCCCGTGAGCGTATACATGATTTGGTTAACTTCTTTTTTGAAAAAGGAGTTAAAGGGATTTATGTTGGAGGTAGCTCTGGAGAGTGTATTTATCAAACATTAGAAGAACGAAAACTTGCTCTCGAAGCAGTAATGGAAGTAGCTAAAGGAAAAATGACTGTTATTGCTCATATCGGTTGTCCTAATACAAGAGACAGTGTTATGCTTGCTCACCATGCTAAATCATGTGGTGTTGATGCACTTTCATCAATCCCACCAATATACTTTGTGTTATCAGATGATTCTGTAGAAGATTTTTGGACAGAAATGGCAACTGCGACAGACCTTGATTTTTTTATTTATAATATTCCTCAAACAACAAACTATAACCTATCTTCACAGGTTTACAAAAATCTCTTAAAACTACCTCAAGTCATCGGTGTAAAAAATTCTTCAGGATCTGTTTTGGATATTATGAAGCGTAAAATCGAAGCTACCAAACCTGTTATTATTTTTAATGGCCCTGATGAACAGTATATTGCTGGGCGTATTATGGGGGCTGATGGTGGTATTGGTGGTACATACGGTGTTATGCCCGAGCTTTATCTTAAGCTCGAAGAACTATATACTAAAGGAGATCTAGCAACAGCTCAAGAACTTCAAATGCTCCTTAATGTTATTATCATGGATCTTTTTAGTTGTAAAGCTCATATGTATTCAGTAATTAAAGCTATTCTTATACTTCGTGGAGTAAATATTGGTAAAGGACGTTTACCGCTTCATGATGTTGTTCCTGAAGATAGGCCAAAAATAGAAGAAATCTATAAAAAAATTGAAAGTGCTGTTCAAAAATATTGCAGAGGATAAGATGATCTTAACAACTTTTGATCGTTTAAATATAGAGCATTTTAATAATGGAAATTTTAAAAATACCCTTACGTTTTTATTAAAAAATAAAGATGAAATGTTTGCTAAACCTGTTGGTAAATATCAAGTTTGTGAAGAATTTTTCTATATTATTCAAGAATATGAATCTAAAGAATATGCGTCTTGGGAAGCTCATGAAAAATACATTGATATTCAAATATTAATTTCAGGTGAAGAAATGATTTTACTTGCAGATCGTTCTCATCTAAAAGCTACTACTGCTTATGATTCTGAAAAAGATTGGATTGAATTTGAAGGTGAGGCACGTACTTCGAGTATTTTTAGTACAGGAGATGTAGGGATTTTCTTCCCTCGTGATGCTCATAAACCTGGACTTTGTTCTCCACACTACAAAGGAACTATTCGAAAATGTATTGTTAAAGTAACACTTTAACAATAATCAAAGCTTTTTATAAAAAAATTATGACCAAAGATATCTTAATGCTGTTGGAAATCTTTTAGAAATTGATGGCATATTATGCTCTCCATGCTCATCAATAGCGAACATAATATTAGGTGCTTTATTTTTGAGATTATCATAAATAAAATTAGCACCTTGAAGATAAATTTCTGGAAAGTTTTTTGTAGCAGGATCTGAGGATTCTTTACGTCCGATGTCCATATAAATACGATCACCTGCTTTGAAAGGTTTAATATCTATGAGATAAGAAGAGAATTCTTTTTCAAAACACCATAATGCTGGTGATAAAAAGGCAAATTTAGAAAATAGTTGGTTATACTTACTTCCCATATAAATACTGATCATCGCTGCCATAGAAGATCCACCAATTCCTCTTAATAGAGCTGAACCACCAATAGAGTATTCTTGCTCAATCAGTGGAAGTACTTTTTGTATAATAAAATCAGCATAAATATCTCCACGTCCACCAGCTTTATCTACTGTTACATCTGTCCAAGAAGGAATGTATTCAAATAAATCATTTGAAATCCATGGAGAAAAATCTGTAAAGCGATCTAATTGGCGACGATCTTGCCATGTATCTATACCTACTAAAACAAAGGGGGTTAATCCTTCTTCAAAAAGTTGATCTAATTTTTGTATTGTGCCTGTTTTAGTTTCTGGCTTTTCCCAGATGTCAAAAAAATTCTGAGCGTCATGTACTAGCATTAGTGGTAATGTTTTTTGTTGGTCTCTATTTTCTGGAATAGCAATACGTATAACAATCTCTCGACCTAGTGTTTCTTGAGCTTTGAGCGTATGTTTGTGAATATGCATGAGGTTCTCCTTTTATAGTAAATATATGAGATTTTTTACTGAATATCAGATAAGTCGTTCAAGGAATGATAGGTAAGTCCGTTAATTTTTTCAGCACTTGCAGGAGCTAAAAATATAGTAGAAAGATATCCTGGGACTAAACAAGCAGTAAGAACTATCGGTGCAAATAAAAATCCAAAAATCTCTGGCTTGCTATAGCCTGGGATGAAATTAAGAATATCTCCTGGGTTACCCAAATATATTGCCGTTGTAGCAGATACAAAAAATCCAATCCATGCTCCTGTACTATTAACTTTGGAAGAAAAAATACCTAATAAGAATACTCCAGCAATAGGACTTCCTAAAAGTCCTATAATAGCAGTAAAGAATATATACATATCGTTTTGTCCTACTGCTATAAAATACATAGCGATTAATACTCCGAAAGTTCCCGAAATCCAGCTAATTGCTTGAGCATATTTGATTTTTTGAGATTCATTTAATGGTTTAATTGGGTCAATAAAGTCAACAATAGCACAAGTAGCTGTTGAGTTAAGACTTGATGATACAGTAGATTGTGCTGCAGCAAAAATTGCTCCAATCACTATTCCTGAAATTCCTACAGGTAGTTGATTGATTACAAAATAAGGTAAGAGAGCATTGTTGTGAGTTAATGTTGGTGCTGAGATTCCACTAAATTTATAAAAAAGATAAATTGCTGAGCCCATCCCGATAAAGATAAATATGCTAATAAGCAATAGAGGGATTTGAATATAAAGAGTTTCTTTTGCACTGTCTAAAGATTTAGTAGAACTATAACGCTGAGTAATATCTTGTGAACCGATATATTGGTAAATAGAGCTAAAAAAACTACCTATTAATAGCCACCAAAGTGAAGAATTTTTTGGGTCAAGTGAGAAGCTAGAACTTGTGAGTATTTTTCCATCTGTAGCTAAAGCATCAAAGGGATTGATTCCTGATGGAACAGCGCTAAATCCAAAAAAGATCACTAATAATGCTCCAAATATTAGTACGATTGTTTGAACAGCATCAGACCAAACAACAGCCTCAAAACCACCTGAAGTAGTATAAAAAACGCATAAAAGACCCATAATTGCTACAATCATATAAGGATTAATGCTTGGCCAAACAGCAACAAAAGCAAGTGTAGGAATATAGATAATAATCGCAATTCGCATCACGTGAAAAATCATAAATACAGCACTTGACATAAGACGCATAGGACGATTAAAACGAGCTTCGAGATATTGATAAGCAGTGATTGCATTAATACGTCGAATAAAAGGAACAAAAAAATGTGCTACTAAAATAATTAGAGGCACTATTCCTAGAGCACTCATTCCAAACATCCAACCACTTTGATAAACGTTTGAAGCAATTGCTACATAAGAAATTGATGATAAAGCTGTTGCATAGATACTAAACCCAGCTACCCAAGAAGGAATTTTTTTCCCACCTATAAAATAATTATTACTATCTAAACGTTTTTTTGAGAAAAAATAACCTAAGTAAATCAATAAGGAAAAGTATCCTACTATGACTAAAATATTAATAAAATGCCACTCCATTGCTGTTCTCCAAATATAGTATTCAATTCGTATACTAAATTCTTATACCATAGCTGTTATATATCATTATAATCAATAAAAAGTTAGCTATATTTTAATAGTATATATAGTAAATAAGAAAAATACAAGATCTTTTTTATTTGCTATGTTCATAAAGATTATATTTATGTATAATAATTGACAAGCTTAGAAATTATTTTATTATTATACTTGTATGTTCTAAAAATACAGAATATGATAAAAATTAGATGGATTAAATTTATGCAAGATATTAAAAAAAAATTAGATGATCAATTAAAAGATTTCAATTCTACTGTAATTAAAGCCGTAGCTATTGATGTTGATGGAACTCTAATTAATGAACAAAAAATATGCACCCCGAGAACAGAAAAAGCCATTAAAAATCTTATAGAATCAGGCCGTCATGTATTTATTGTTACGGGGCGTTCTGTTGGTAAGACTTTGCCTTTTGCTGATCAGGTAGCTATTCCTCAATATACTATCAATCATAATGGAGCTGTTATTTGGAATATAAAGACAAAAGAAAAAGAATTAGATCTTTGTATTCATGATGAGATTGTTAAAGGAATGATTGATCTTATTAGAGAAAAAGATCTTTTTACTGTGCTAGAAATCGATGACGCCGTTTATGCAGAAAAATACTACGAACAATTAACTAATTTTAATTTATTAGATAAAAGCACGGTTCATAAATTTCTAATCAGTATTTCTAATGAAGAAACTCAGGCATTAACAGCTCTCTTAAAATCCAAATTTGGAGAGGAAATTCATATTATCCAAACACGCTCTAATATTTCTAATCCAGACGGTAATAGATATTGTTTGGAGATTATGCATAAAGGTGTTAATAAAGGTAAAACACTCAAAAACGTATTAGCAATGTTTGATATTCGATTAGACGAAGCTGTAGCTTTTGGTGATGACTTAAATGATCTTGAAATGCTCACAAGTGTAAGGTATGGTGTTGCTATGGGTAACGGAAGAACTGCTATTCTAGAAGCAGCTCCTTATACTACATTAACAAATAAAGATGAAGGGGTAGCCTATTTTATTGAAAAGTATATCCTTCATCAATAAAAATAACAAATCAAAATAAGCTTGATTTATTATTTTTCTAATATATAATTAT
>JBOFDR010000159.1:0-2188 GCA_051647205.1 Brevinema sp.
CACATACACAAAATAATTATTTCAATCTTATCTTTTCACTTGATTTTCTTATCTATCTTTCTAAAAAAAAACAGCTCATTTCTTATTCTTATACAGGATCAACAATCAATGATCTTCATAAAGAATTATTTCGTTTTCAACCCCAACTCTTCTATCAAGATATCTGGTACACAATGAATGATAAAGAATTATCTAACCTTTTTAATCAGATGCTTTCTCATCGTCTTGTTTCTTTGCAAATGCTTGCACTTTTTTTTCTTTATATCCAATGCACAGATCCGTCTCGTTTTTTTTCGAAACGTATTGCAGAAGAATTAGTACAAGAAATAAAAACAATTACCGATCTCCCAGAATCACTAACAAAACTTATTTATTATATCATTGAACGAAATATTATCTTATTTTTTTATCAAAAAGAACAAATTCCTTCTTTTCAAAATTATTACATAGAATACCACTCAAAGTTATTTTATGACTTTCTTATCCCTAGTGCTAAAAAAATGTCTTTAAATTCACTTTCTTTCATTCAAAAAAACTATCAAAAACCACAATTTTATACTTTTATCAATCAACTCCCCTATCATGAACTTTTATCTTTTTTAAAAGTTAGCCCTCCAGAAAATCGAGAAATTATTAAAAGTGCTTTCTCCAAAGAAGGACAAATAAAATTAGAACAAGATTTAGAAAAAACTAAAATCAAATCATTTTATAATCTTTTTGAGAAATTTGGTTTATTGGAAGCTCAGTCAAAAAATGAATCTGTAGAAACTTTGATAAAAAAAAATATTCAATCAGGGAGAGATTGGGAATTTTTAGCAAGAGAGATTCCTTTATTGGATTTATTAAGATTGGTAGATAATATTGATCCATCGCTTACAAAAACTTTATCTCCTCTATTAGTATCTTTAATTTTGCACCATCGTCAGAAATATATTAAGTTCCCTCAATGTGATGAAATTGCACTAAATGAGCTCTATCAACTGATCTTATCAAAAATAAATTACTTAAAATTATTATCAATACTATAAAAATCTAGCTAGGAAGACAAGGTATATCCTTGAATTTTTGCTAAAAATTTGGTATAATGTTACATATTATATGATAAGGTGTGGTTGTAATGTTGATCCTAGGTATCGAAAGTTCTTGTGACGAATGTGCTATTGCCATCGTTAAAGATGGTAAAACGATTATTAGTCAAGAGATTTTTTCTCAAACAAAAATACATGAACCCTTTTCTGGAGTGGTACCTGAAATTGCTTCTCGTAATCATTTGATCACTATTCTTCCTATTCTCCAAAAAACATTAGGTCAGATGTCTCTAGCTGATATTGATGCATTTGCAAGCAGTACAGGACCTGGTTTGATTGGATCTCTAGTTATAGGTGTAATAACAGCTAAATCCCTAGCCTTTGCACTTGAAAAACCTTTTATTCCTATAGATCACATAGAGGCACATTTATACACACCTCATTTAGAACATATAATCCCTTTCCCTCATATTGCTTTAGTTTGTTCTGGAGGACACACCCTATTAGTTTTAGTGAAATCACACACAGACAGAGAAGTCCTCGGTACCACAATCGATGATGCTGTAGGCGAGTCGTTTGATAAAGTGGCTAAAATGCTATCTCTTGGTTATCCAGGGGGTCCTATTATCCAACAATATGCTGAAAAAGGTGATGAAAATTTTTGGAAGCTTCCTTTAGGTCTTGCTGATAAACCTGGTGATCGCTATCATTTTAGTTACAGTGGCCTCAAAACAGCCGTCTATTATCGTCTAAGAGAATTAAGCCCCCCTTATCCTATTGAAAATATTTGTGCTTCTTTTCAAAAAGCAGCTGTATTAAGCTTATTAAAAAAGTTAAAAAATGTCCTGCAAGATACCAAAATAAAAACTATTATCACCGTTGGTGGTGTGGCAGCAAACAAAAAACTGCGTCAAGAACTAGACAATCTCAATAAATCTGGATATCAAATATTTTATACACCTATATCATTATGTGGAGATAATGCAGCAATGGTTGCTGGTAGAGCTTATATTGATTTTAAAAATAATAAACACCTCTGGCAATCTCATCATTGTTATGCGAGATTTCCAGTAATAACAAAAGGAAAACGCTTATGATTAGCAAACGAAATTCATCAGTACTTTTTATTGTACAATCAGGTAAAAAATACGGGATTGGAC
>JBOFDR010000160.1:0-1623 GCA_051647205.1 Brevinema sp.
GTATCGACCAAATTTCATTTAATAAATTTCGTCTAATCCTTCAATATCTGTTTAAGAACACAGATATTAAAATTACGATATTTCACAATAAACGAATTCGTGCAACCCCTGAACAAATACCGATAATATTACGTGAATATCACGACATACCAACATCCGGACACACGGGTATGTGGAAAACATTTAATAGAATCAAAAACAAATATATTTGGAAAACAATGAAAAAAGACGTGGAGCAATATGTAAGAAAATGCGAACATTGCCAAAAAAATAAAATAGATAGAAAAAGACGAAAAGCTCCCATGCAAATAACCTCCATTGCTAACGAAGCATTAGAAAAAATAGCTATAGATATAGTAGGTCCATTAAATGAGACCAAAAATCGTAACAAATATATCCTAACTATTCAGGACGAACTAACGAAGTTTTCACAAGCATACCCTATGGAAATCGCAGCCTCAAAAACAATTGCACTGATATTAGTAAATTATTTTTCACATTATGGAATTCCAAAAGAAATATTAACTGATCTAGGAACTCCATTCATGAGTAAAGTTATGTCCGATCTTACCAAACTCTTCAAAATCAAACATCTAAAAACAACCGCTTACCATCCACAATCAAACGGCGCTTTAGAAAGAAGCCATGCAACCCTTAAAGATTATTTAACCCATTATATTAATAAAAATTGCGATAACTGGGATGAATTTTTAAATTTTTCAATGTTTTGTTATAATACTAGTGTCCATAGTACTACCCAGTTCACACCTTTTGAATTATTATATGGAAGAAGAACTGTTCTTCCAGAATCATTAAATAATATAGATCCCAAATTAACGTATGACCAATTTATAAATGATATTAAAGGACGATTAGCTAAAATTCGTAATATTGCAAAGGAAAACATAAAACATTCAAAAGAAATTTCAAAAATTTATTATGATAAAAATACAAGGGAAATAACTTATAAAATAAATCAATTAGTTCTACTAAAACGAATGGTCCAACGAACAGGTGCAAGGAAATTAGTACCTTACTGGAACGGACCCTATAAAATAATTGAAATTCATAGTAATAAAACAGTTACCATAGAAATGGAACACAATAAAAGAAAAAGAATACATGTTAACCTAATTAAACCTTACATAACTTAAAAAAAAAAAAACATATAAATTTTTAATATTAATAATAATAACTATTTATTTTATTTTTAAACTAATGACGAAAAAATACAAACCAATAACATTTAATTCCTCACAAAATTCCTAGTTCTAATCCCTATTAAGAATTACGCCTATCCAAAGCGAAATATAAACTTATGGTTATATTTTAATGAAGTTTTTATACCAAGTTTTGTTTTTCAAGTTTGTTTACCTTCTTAACAAAGAAAAAATGTTTATTTCATATTTTATTTTTATGAAAATTTTTGTATCAAATCACATTTTACTTTTCAGATCTATAAATTTTAAAATTTTTTGTATTTGTATAATCTCAAAAAATTATTTGTATTTTTGTTCTGTCCAAAGTCTTGCAGCAATTAGCTACAAGCTTTTTTCTAAAAGGGGAGGTAATGTTATATATCATTCTTTATCACGATGTTTTAATGTTAAGTATCATTCTTTA
>JBOFDR010000161.1:0-1888 GCA_051647205.1 Brevinema sp.
TGCTTCTTGATCTTCAGGCGTTAAATAACGTAAATCCATTAACCCATAACGAAGAAACAATCTTTTGGCACTACTCATTTCGGGATTAATCATTCTTGCGACCAAGCCATATAATTCCCAAAACATACTACCAAACTTATCACGATACATACGTTTTTCTTCTTTATCTTGAGCTGTTTCGTAATTTTGCTTAATTGTTAAAAAACGTTCAACAAAATCACTATCAATACCTATTAATAATTTTTTCAAAAAACTTTTTTCTGAAAGTTTATCGTACAGACCCATAAAAACCTCGTATCCTTATAATAAATCTATTATTCATTTAAAACAACATTTTAAATCTTTAGAATTCCGTATTTTTATCTAAAATAAAGGTAGGAAATTCTTGTAAAAACAAAAAAAGCATAGTATAATATTTTGTAAAAATAAAACAAATAGAATGCAGGATTATTATGATCGGTATTTTTGATTCAGGATTAGGAGGACTAAGTATCCTCAAAGAACTATCAACCCAACTTCCTAACCACCAATTCACATACATTGCAGACTATAAAAATCTCCCTTATGGGACAAAAAGCCTACCTGAACTTAAAGAGATTGTCATAAAACTATTAGATTACTTTCGTCATTGTGATGCTATTGTCATTGCTTGTAACACGCTAAGTGGTTTGATTACCAAAGGATGTATCGACACTTCTCAATATCCACCTATTATTAATATGATTTCTTGTCTCAGTGACGAATTTTTAGAAAATGCTCAAAGTAGTGATGTTCTTGGGATCTTAGCTACCAAATTCACTATCGATTTTGGAGAATATGAACGACTTATTGCTTTAAAACATCCTATTTCTCATATCAAAAATGTCGCTGCTATAAATCTTGTTACAGCTATAGAATTAGATGATCCAGAATTAGATTCTATTTTATTAGAATATTTAAAGCAATTTCCTAATCATCTTTCTCATATCATTTTAGGTTGTACACACTATAATTTATTAAAAAACAAAATAGAAAAAATCTTAGCTCAAGTAAAAATTGTTGATCCGTACATAAATATCGTCAAAACATTGCACGATCTTAACATTAGTTCTTCATCACATCTTATAAATTTTTTAAGTACAAAAAAAACAAGCTCTTCTTTACTTGCAGAACAAATACTAGCACAAAAAATCATCTGGAAAGAAATTATACTTTAAAATCTTAGGGAGTTTTTATGAATTTTAGAATATTAAGTGTATTATTGTTGATTATCATATCAACAAATTATTCTTTTGAAAATAAAATTATTGCAATTATCGGTGATACTGCTCTTACTTCTTTTGATATTAATCAGATGAAAGGTTTTGAACTTGCTATTTCGGGAAATAAAATTTCATCAGAAGAGGCATTAACAAAACTTATTAATAATGCATCTTTATTAACATTTGCTGATAATTATCCTGATTATTACATGTCCGAAGCAGAACTTCGTAAAAGTATTAACACTCTTACAAATAACCCAGCAGATCCAGGTGCACAAGAACGTAAAAATGTTCTTATGAAGTATGAAAATATCTATCGTCTGTTTCTTCGAGCTGATAAAGTTAAAAAGGGCTTAATTGGTGGTAATATTCATATTAGAGCTGAGATGAATCACCCTATTCCTCCCAATGAAATTAAAGATTTCTATACTAAAAATAAAGAGCGTTTTACTGATTCTCCTTATCCAAAATTAGATTTAATTATCTTTGCTGTGGAAACATCACCAAAATGGACTCTATCAGATCTTGAACATACTGAAGATCAATTAAACAAACTATCTGCAAGATTAGATTCTTCAAGTGATACAGAAAAAATACGCAAAGAATTTTCAAAAACATTAAAGTTTACCAGTTACTCTGGTCGAACT
>JBOFDR010000162.1:0-2990 GCA_051647205.1 Brevinema sp.
TAATACCATCCATAGATACCCCTGTACCTGGATTTCCTGTAATCATTAAAGAATCCAATCCTAGATCCTTTGCCTGTTTGGCATTTTTAGCACTTGCTTTACGTCCTTCGGCAAAAGATTCTAAATTTGCTACTGCTGGTTCAAGATTACACCTGAAAAAACAACCTGTATTTTTTTGAGAAAAGGGATCAATTCTTTTGAAGGTATATCTCATCCCTCAATTTTAGGATTCTGTACATCAAATACATTTAGGCAAATTATATCACAAGTATTAGCTGCCAATAACTCGGAAGTAGTAATTGGAGCAATAGGACTATGTACTGTCACTACAGTTTCTGCCAAAATAGTACGTCCTTCCGAATGCTTAATAGTTTTTATTAAATCATGTGCTGTCATAGATAAAACATCACTTACTGAAAGATCAAAAATTCGTTTCATTACACCTCTCCTAAGTTTATTTATTATTTATCACTAATTGTTTGTAGTGAATCTAATTCTTTTTGATATTCAATTTGGTCAATTCTTTATAATAAAGAAATACCATTATGACGTGGTAAAAATCCGATCAATGTCGCATTATATGCAATTATAACATTGACAAGTGGGGCACAAATCCAAGGAATCAATACTAAAGGATGAAAAACAACAGGTAATCCAAAAGTAAATGGCTCATTAATACTGAAAACTGTCGGAACCACGCCTAAGCGACTTACTTTTTAAGGTGTTGACTTTTCGCATAAAATAATAGTGGTACAATAGCTGCTAGGGTTGCTCCAGATCCTCCTAAAAACACATAAACATCAGCCTACCATCTAGTTAAAATATTTGGTAAAGGTTCTCCACTTTGAAACACTAAGCGATTTTGATCTTGTAATAAAAATAGTAGTGGTTCCATAACAGAAAGAATAATAGATCCTCCATGAATACCAAAAAATTTGAATAAGAAATACCATTACTAAAGCACCCTAAATGGTTCTTGTGATGTGGGTTAATGGTGTTGATACAAATTCTCCTAAAACTGTATGGATATTGTCAAAAGGAGAAAAATCAATAATCACTCTCAAAATCCAAAAGAATAATAATGTTACACCAGCTGGGATAATAGCCAGGAAAGATTTTAACACTGCTGGTGTAACACTTTCAGGTAAGGTGATTTTAAATTTTGATTGCATAGCTCTTCTATATATTTCTACAGATATAATAGCCACCAAAATAGCCGTAAAAAGACCTTTGGATCCAAGCCACATAACAGGTAGAACATTAGAAATAGGATCTACTAAATCTGTTACTTGTATTTGATATGGTGTCAATTGAAAAAACAAAGTAAAGATACAACGGCACCAATTAATGGATCAACTGCATATGATTCGGATACGCGATATGCAACAGTAATAACAGCAATAATAACCATTAAATCCAAAGTAGAAGATACTGGTAATAAAAGAATCTTATCCCAACCATTACTTGCTAAAAATTCACTCTAACCAGGTATTGGAACAGCGACAAGTAATAAAAAAATAGACCCAATAATACTAGGAATAATATTAATAACAATACCATCACGAATAGCTATTAAATGTCGTTGAGATGCGAATTTTTGCATACCTATAATTAACTTTTCAAATACAAGTATATGTTTCATAATAATCCCCTCAATTTCATTATATACAAATTGTATCATTTTTTAAGTATTGGTCTTACCAATACTTAAAAGAGAAGTTAGCTCAGACTTAGTTTTCTTATTAGAACAAGCTCCAAACAATAAGATGATTAGCACTAAAATATAACATTCCTTGTAGGTAGGATGTTAGATGGTGCGCGAGTAAGTAACTTCTTTGCCTACATGCGTAGGGTGCAGTTTGTTGGGTTTTATTATTATTTTTCTTAACATCTAAATACTAGTTTGTTATAATAATTATGCTTACATTTCAACAGACTAGAAATAGTTTGTTTTCTATCTTATGCTTTTATAATTAATTGCATGAGATTATCTACGGATAGTTTTTTTATTTTAAAGTGCATTTGCACGTATCTATTTTAAAGCCGTTGGTTCAGCAATATGGTATTAATTGCTCATAGCAGTTTGTGTATTTCGAACTAACGGTGTTAGATAGAAATATTTAAAACTACGTTTGTTGAAATGTAAGCAATACAAGCTGTCTATGGGCATTACTGATTTAGAAACAAATTGACTATAAAATACTAATCCAGCTAGATGATTTGAGCACAAGCAGGATTTTTTATATGAAAATATCAAATCAAAAGCCCCATACTCATGCTTCGATAGTAGAGTGTGGGGCTTTTTCAAATTACTTTGGTTATAAAAATATCGATAAATAAGTACAATTTTTGCTGTATGGATCATAAATTGTGTTTAGGGCAAATACCCTCTTATCTATCGATATTTTTATAACTTAATTTGATCTATAATCTTTTTATAGTTATCATCATATTCTGCTAAAATCGCACAAGCAAAAGTTTTATAAATATATTCATACGCAATATCTTTTTTATTCCATGAATAAGGTGCTCTTACCCATACAGCTCTATTAGGAGAAAATCCATCTACTATGTTGGCTCTACGCTTTGCACTATCTGTTGCTTTTCCGTATTTGACACCTGTAATTAATAAATATTGACTACTATCGTTTTTTATTTGATCCCAATTATTCCATATTTTTTTTGCTTGATCTTGAAGCAGTTTAAGATTTTCTTTTATAATTTGCTCTGTATCACCACCACTACTAATCAGAATTATTTTATTTTCTCCCTTGAAAATACAAATAATATCTTTATTGATTTGATGTATGGTATTGTAATCATCTTTAGAAATTTCTTCTTGATTGCTTTGATAAAAAGCAGCCTCTATAGTATAATTGGGATCATTCAATAAAATTTGTGCAATAAATCTTATTGATGTTGATTTTCCTGAATTACTATATCCATAAATACTTCTGGTCATATTTAACCTTCTTAAAATATCAATTTAA
>JBOFDR010000163.1:0-1659 GCA_051647205.1 Brevinema sp.
TTGTAATTGTTTTTGTCTTTGTGTTTTAGTTTTGCGATAATCTCTTGTAATCTGTGTAAAGTGTCGATAACACTATTGATATTTTGTGTTGGTAGTTTTAAGGGGTTGTACATTGTTTGTCTCCTAACGCGTGCCTCAGGCACTTGTTGGATAATTTTCGCGTACTGCTCAATTATCATTTTTTTTGTTTACATAATATCTATTATCGATAACTTACAGTATTCTGAAATACCAAATTTATCTAATACTCTTTCTATATTTTCTCTAACAAAACTACTCTGCTTGTAAGATTGTTCCACATGTCTTCCCACGTTTTTTCTGAACTATTTAAAAGACTATACTCAGTATACATCAAAAAAAAGCACCCATAAAAATATGGATGCTTTTACAAATCATGAAAATGATTTGATACAATGTGTGAAATTGTTATTACATAGGGAATATGAATAACGTCTATATCATATATTTTATTTTGTCAAATGAATATAAGATGTGTTATATAAAAAATTATTTTGAAATTTTCTTGACAAAATAAAAATACTAGTGTATAATTAATTCCACTAATGGATAAAACATTTTAATCATATACAATAAGTAATAAAACCCAACATAAAATTTATGTTGGGTTTTTAATTTTTTATCCTTTTTTCAATCTTGTCTAAAGAGAATTGTGATAAACATGATGTTTTGTTAGTATAATTTATTGTAAGGGAGGGTGTTCTGTTAAATTATAGATACTATAATACGAATGCTTTTGATATCGCTAGTTATATCCTTTATAAAGAATGTTATGAAGACGATGGTAAAAACTATGATAGTTCTTTTAAAGAAAATCTTTCTCTTCAAAAAAAGTTATATTTTGGTCAAACACTCTCATTGCATTATTTTAATAAAGAGTTATTTCAAGATGAAATTTATGCAATTTTTAAATATCAGCGAGAAACTCTTCTTTCTAATTTTTCTGTCAATATCGGAGAATTTGAAAGATTTATTATTGACATGATATTTGAAATAACAAAAGGATTTTCTTCTGATAAACTTGTTGAATTATCCCATGAGCCACATGTATCTTGGTATCTACATTATAGACCAAATATTCATCAATTAACTATGATGAAAGTTTAATCTCTGATGAAATAAAAAATATGAGCTTTTTATCATGAGTAATCGATCTATTGAAAAGCGATCAGAATTATTAAAACTAATACAAAACAGTATTTCCTATGTTTGTAAAACATATCTAAAAGATTTGTCTGACAATTATATAGGTTTTATTCACATAAGAATAAATAACTCTAAAGAGTTATTTGCTGATAAAGGATGGGAATGCTTTTTTGAATGTACCAACCAACCCTTTACCTTGTAATAAAGAATACAATATTAATAATAAAAGTATTCTCTTAAAAAATATAATACAACAAGTAATTGATAATATGATTACAAGATATAACGAAAATTATTAATATACTACCCCAACATAAATTTTATGTTGGGGTTTTTATTTGACAAGAAAATTCATTAGACTTATACTATTGTTATACTTATTGTCATAGGGAGTGTGTGTATGTCTAATATCATATCTTTATTTAATCATAAAGGTGGGGTTAGTAAAACTACTACGACATATCATTTAGGCTGGATGTTAGCAACATTAGGAAA
>JBOFDR010000164.1:0-3044 GCA_051647205.1 Brevinema sp.
CAGAAACAGGCGAAATTGTGAGACCAGTGCTTGTTGCTTGGATGGATGAAAAGTCACGTATGATCATGGGCTGGAGTATTGATACGACTGAAAATACAGACCTAATTATTGATTCTCTGGCACATGCTGTCGAAAGCTATGGTATTCCTGAAGAAGTTTATATTGATAATGGTAAAGCCTATATCAACAAACGAACAACATCTGAGGAAGATGAAAAATTCCTTGTAGAAAAAAGATTTACAACATACCAACTCATTGGGCGTAAGGTAAGAAGAGCTCGTCCTTATAATGGTCGAGAAAAAAGTATCGAGCGATTTTGGGGACGACTAGACAATGATTTTTCAAAATATCTTAGAGGGTATACAGGAAAAGATATTCTATCAAAACCAAGAAAAACAGAGCTTGAAGTTAAGAATAAAAATCTATTAACACTGGATCAATACAAAGCTGCTCTTGAAATTTGGATTCATAAGTATAATTCAGATCCTCACACAGGCGATGGTATGAATGGACGCTCTCCTTATGAAGTTTATCAAGATAATCTTGAGGAATCAAAAGTACGTCATGCTGATCCTGAATTACTAGCTCAGATAAGACTTGTATATATGAATGATCTTAGATCGATCACAGCAGGTGGGAAGATCAGAGCAAGGAATACTACTTATATCGCTCCTGAGCTTATCGCCTATATTGGCGAAAAGGTTAAGGTGGGACTTGATCCTCACAATCTCGATCGAGCTTATATATTCTTAAACGACAAACTACTATGCATTGCCGAAAACGAGATTCGTGCTGACTACGATCCAAACAGCCCAAAAACACAAAAAGCATTCAGACAACAATCCAAAACTAAAGGAGCTATCAAGAAGCTTCATAAGAAAATTGTTAATGTTCAGAAAAAAGATTCTGCAATATTGCTTGCTGAAAAAGCCAAAGTTTTGGAATCAAAACCTGAATTAATAACAACACACAAAGAACAAGAATTTGATCGATATGGATATTAGAAAAAACAAAAACCAATAAAGAAAGAGAGGGGTAACATGGAAAAAAGAATAGTAGCCATACAAACCTATTTAGAGGAATCAGGCGAAAGCCAAGCAAAGCTATCTCACAGGTCGGGATTATCCCCAACAGTTGTGAATCAGGTATTAAAGGGCACTTATAAAGGCAATGTCAATATTTGTTTATCAAAGATCGAAGAAGCGATTCAGCACAGTAAGGATCGAGAAGCTGTTACTTTCAAAGCTCCTGAATCCATAGGAACATCAAGAACTAAAAAGGTTTTCAGGGCTTTATCAGAAGCCCAAGCCGTATCCATTCCAAGGATCCTCGTGCTATATGGAGATAGTGGCATCGGTAAAACGCACACGATCACGGAATATGTAGAAGATAATTCCACAGCCACCGTGATAGAGATCAGACCAGACTTCACGATCAAAGCAGTATTGCAGACGATCGCTCAAGAGATCGGCGTATCTCACCTAGGTTCAAACTTTGATGTTACTAACCGTATCATCTCCAAACTAAAAGGTTCAAATAGAATGCTTATTTTTGATGAGGCTGAATATCTATCAGCTCGCAGTCTTGATATTATCAGAAGAATATACGATAAAGCACAAATACCCATTGTATTAGTAGGCATGCCAAATCTATTCCACAATATCAAATCTTTACGAAAAGGTTTTGAACAGATCGCGAATCGCATGGTCTCCTATAACCTTGGCACACCTAAAAAAGAAGATCTTGAAAAGATCATCACAAACTGTATTCCTAACGCTGAGCAAAATATTATTTCAGCACTAACAGAATGTTCTAAAGGAACTATCAGAACCTTAATACTCCTTATGCAAGACCTTGTAAACTACTCTGCTGACTCAGGAAAAAAGATCACTTCAAAAGATGTTCACGACTTCGTGAATAGTATGCACTAAGGAAATAAAATGAGAACGAAAACAATCAATGATCTTAAAAATATTTCTTCGAAAGTAGAAAGCATCAAAAACATTCATATAACTATGTTTGAAGAATTATCTTTAGAAGAAAAAAGGCAAAGTTCAGATTATATTCACGGTGTATTTGTAGGTCTTGACTGGGCAATGATGTTAGTATCTGAAAATATAGAGGAATAAGATAATGAAAACAAAACAATTATTACAAAGTATCGTAGAAGTTGCTAGAGAACTTTGCGATACTGAAAAAACAGCCATTGAAATGACTTTTGATAATTTCAATAGTCTTAAAAAAATCAAAAATATTTTATCCTTAGTGCTAAGTATAAATATACTTCTAATTGGATTTATTATTTGGAAAATATTCTTATGATCAATACTCTTTATCAAAACAAAGCCGAGATCATCGGACATTTCAAAAAAATAGATTCGCTTCGTGTTAATACGACAGGCTATTCAATATATAGATTTGTTATTGAGATCCCTGAAATTAACGAAGAGAATAATAAAAAGTTCAAACAACAAATCCCTTGTATCATCTTTGGAGAAAAAGCTGAAGAAATCGACAAATCATTGCGATTGGGAAAACTAAAAGAGCACGATATCATCAGAGTAATGGGATCTCAGCAAAGCAAGCTTGAATACAATAATAAGCTTAGTTGCTACATCAAAGTCAGTCACTTCGAGCTTATTGAAGGGAGTACTTTTTTTGAGTCCATCCATGGACAAAAAAGTACTTCGGACATCATGTCCTCGCAAGAATTATTATTTGAAACAACAAACCCAGTAAAAAATACTTTATAAGAAAGTGTTAAAAATAAGGTTAGTTTTGAAAGCTTGCTGGGTGCTTTCAAGGAGAGGATAAGATGAACGAACAAGAAGCCAGAGAATTATTGGATAAGAATCCTAAACTTAGGAAGAGTGTTCGTACTTTAGGAAAGATTAACGGTCTTGAAAGTGTTGAAATTTCATCAGGATCTGCTAATTTCAAAATTACAAAAGAAGAAATAGATCGTATAAATAAAACGACTAAATAAGGAGGGGAACCCAATGAAAGAGGTATCCGAAATCACAAGCATGGAAGATCTCAAAGAG
>JBOFDR010000165.1:0-3845 GCA_051647205.1 Brevinema sp.
GATATGATGCGTTTTGCTAAGATTATGAGAAAACTAAAAAACAATCAACAAAATATCCTTGACTACAAAGAAAAATCAACTTCAGTTAAAGCTATTCTCAAAAATCTTTTAATAGACTATAGTAATGATAATTTAGATCTTGTAGTATTACTAAAAGAGATCAATCGTGAAATTGAACAAGAAGCTAAAGAAAAAGGATTGTAACATTTAGATATGAAAAGTCCTGAACTTCACCATATTCCTCTTACTCAACATTATACTGAAAGACAGACATTTCTTTTATCAAAACTAGGTCTTTTTTCTATTGAAGATCTCCTAACTTATTTTCCATTTAGATATGAAGATCGGAATCAAATATCCACTCTTGCAGAAGCAATTCTTAATAAAAATTCTGCTGTAATCAAAGCAACCGTCCACACACACTCTTCTTTTTTTTGGAACAATAAACGTTGTACCAAAATTACCATCAAAGACTCATCTGCTACTGCTGAACTTGTTAATTTCAATATCCCTAAACTTGAGACACAAATGCCTATAGGACAAGAATTTTTTATTTATGGAAAATTTGATTTTCGATATAATAAGATTCAAGCATCTACTTTTGAATTTGAATCTCTTGATAAATTTGGGGAAAAAGATTCTGTACTTGGTAGGATTTTTTCAGTCTATCGTGTGACAGAAGGATTAAAGCTCAAAGAATTCCATAAAATCATTAAAAAAGTTTTTGATCTATATTTGACAGAAGTAATTGATCCAATTCCCTTTTATTTTTTGGAAAAGCGAAATCTTTTTACAAAGATTAATACCATAAAAGAACTTCACTTTCCTTCAGATTTTGTAAAACTTGAAAAAGCACGTATACGAGGTGCTTATGAAGAATTTTTATCTACACGTATAGGACTTGAACTAAAACGAAAAATAGAAACCAAAATTCTTAAAAAGCAAGAGTACCCCAAAACAACAATTTTAAAAGAGTTACAACAAATCCTTCCTTTTTCAATGACAGAAGCACAAGAACGAGTTATTGGAGAAATAATTCATGATCTTAATAAACCATTTACAATGCATCGTCTTGTTCAAGGTGATGTCGGATCTGGAAAAACTACCGTTGCTTTAGCAGCAATGCTGATTGCCGCAAATAATGGTTACCAAAGTGCTTTTCTGGCTCCTACAGAGCTACTAGCATTTCAACATTATAAAAAAATAGCTCCTATCGCAGAACAATTAGGAGTCTCTTGTTCATTATTAACAGGAAGTATATCTACAAAAGATCGAAAACCTATACTATCAAACCTTGCTGATGGAAAATTATCTATTATTATTGGAACACATGCTTTATTTCAACATGAAGTATATTATCATGATTTATCCTTAGTGATTATTGACGAGCAACATAAATTTGGTGTGGAACAACGTAGTAGTTTTATTAATAAGGGTAACAATCCAGATATTTTAGTAATGACTGCCACACCTATTCCTCGCACGATTACACTATCTCTCTATGGAGATCTTGACATATCAGTAATTGATGAAATGCCAGCTGGTAGACAAATTATCGAAACAAGTCAAATCAAAGCAAAAAACTATCCATTCATGCTTAATAAAGTTCGTGAAGAAATTTCTTTAGGCAGACAAGTATTTGTGGTCTGTCCTTTAATTGAAGAAAATGAAATGCTAGAAAACACCAAATCTGCTGAACAGGTTTTTAGTGAATATCAACAATATTTCCCAGAATACTGTGTAGCTCTTGTACATGGAAGAATGAGTCAGCTAGAGAAAGATAGTATTATGAAAGAATTCTCAGAAAATAAAAGTCAGATTCTTGTTGCAACAACAGTTATTGAAGTAGGTATCGATATTCCAAACGCAACTCTAATGATTATTGAGAATGGAGAAAGATTTGGTCTTGCTCAACTTCACCAATTACGAGGACGTGTTGGGCGTGGAGAATATAAATCGTATTGTTTTGTAATTAATTATGGCTCAGGGGCTGATCATCGTTTAAATATTTTTTGTTCTACAACAGATGGTTTTGTTATTGCTGAAGAGGATCTCAAAATTCGGGGACCTGGAGAACTCCTTGGAACTAGACAAACAGGTACTCCGATGTTTAGATTAGCTGATTTTAGCAAGGATCAAAAAATTCTGCAGACAGCTATTAATGATGCACAGCTGATTATGAGTAAAGATTCGTTATTAGAATTAGTATCTCATCAGGCGTTGAAAAAATTTATTGATTTAGAAACGCATATTAGAATATTTTCTGGATAAAACCCCTAGCAAATGCTAGGGGTTTTTTGATGAGATTATTGATATCCTCAAAATTTATTTTTTAAGTATTAAATATAAAAAGTAAATTTTAATCACAAAGTTAGTCAAGTTTTAATTATTCATCCTCCGATATTGAATTGTAAATAAAATAAATTATCATAGATAGATAAATTTTTATCATTTATTAATTTTTCATGAATCAAGGAGGATGTCATGGTTATTAACAATAACATTAGTGCTATTTTTGCTAATCGCCAGTTATCAGTAGATAATGCGATGCTAGACAAAAATATGGAGCGTTTATCTTCAGGTATGCGTATTAATCGTGCTGGAGACGACGCGTCTGGATTAGCTGTTTCTGAAAAAATGAGAGCTCAGATTAAAGGTTTAAACCAGGCTTTAAGAAATAACCAAGATGGTATTTCTTTTATCCAAACTACAGAAGGATACTTGAACGAAATTGGAACAACACTCCAAAGAATTCGTGAATTATCCGTTCAAGCATCTAATGGTATTTACACAGATGAGGATCGTGGTTATATCCAAGTCGAAGTAAAACAAATGGTAGAAGAAATTAACCGTATTTCTACATCAGCTCAGTTTAATGGACTCAAAATGCTTACAGGTATTTATTCTGCTCCTTCTGCAGAAAATCAGCCTGCTTCTGAAATGTTCTTGCATTTAGGTGCCAACATGGATGAAAGAGTTCAAGTACACATTACTACTATGAATGCAACAGCGTTAGGATTACAAGATGCTTCTACAGGAAATGCTATTTCTATTTCTACACAAAACGGTGCAAATCTCACCATCGGTGTTGTGGATCAAGCTCTTGCAAGATTAAATTCTCAAAGAGCAGATCTTGGCGCTTACCAAAATAGATTAGAATCAGCTTCTCGTTCTATCATGGTTGGTTCAGAAAACCTTCAAGCAGCAGAGTCACGCATTAGAGACACTGATATGGCTAAAGAATCTTCTCTCTTAGCTAAAAACAGAGTTCTCTCTCAAGCAGCAACTTCTATGCTCGCTCAAGCTAACCAACAACCTCAAATGGTATTACAATTATTAAGATAATATCATAAAAATATATAGTTATAGGTCATGATCCCCTAGATACCGTATCTTGTTTTTATAAATTACAGATATGTTATTTAAAGAGGGACTCTCGTTCTGAACACGGACGGATATTAGTTCAAGGAGGACATGACCTATGATTATTAATAATAATATTAGTTCAATTTTTGCAAATAGACAACTTGCAATGACAGATAAAAAAGTCACTAAAAACATGGAACAACTATCATCAGGCTTACGCATTAATAGTGGTGGTGACGATGCTTCTGGTCTTGCAGTTTCTGAAAAAATGAGAACACAAATTCGTGGCTTAGACCAAGCCATGAGAAATACTCAAGATGCAACTTCATTTATTCAAACTACAGAAGGATATTTACAGGAAGTAACCACTTCTCTTCAAAGAATTCGCGAGCTGACAATTCAAGGTGCTAATGGCATTTATACTGATGAAGATCGTGGTTATTTGAATACAGAAATTGGACTGCTTGTAGATGAGGTTG
>JBOFDR010000166.1:0-2136 GCA_051647205.1 Brevinema sp.
GTCGTCCATACTCTATTGTTTTATTTGATGAAATAGAAAAAGCTAACCCTGAAATTTTTAATATGTTTCTCCAAATTCTTGATGAAGGGCATGTCACAGATTCAATGGGAGAAAAAATAAGTTTCAAAAATTGTCTTATTATTTTCACTTCTAACATTGGTACCGAAAAGCTTACTCAAAAATCTATTCTCGGATTCTCAGAACCAGAACATGAATATGAAAAAAGAAAAGAACAAGTAATTAGTAGCCTAAAAGATCATTTCAAACCTGAATTTTTAAATCGCATTGATGAAGCTATTGTCTTTAATCAATTAAGTGAAGATACTTTAGTAGATATTTGTACTCATATTATTAAAGAACTTAATGAAAGTATCAAACCTAACGGCGTTCAATTTTATGTCACAAATGATGCGCTTAAGTATGTTATCAAGCTAGGTTTTGAAATGAAATACGGTGCTCGTTCCTTACGTAGAGCAATTTCTAAATATATTGAAGTTCCTGCAACTGATGTCGTTCTTAAAACAGGTAAAATTGTAAATACTGAATTAGAAATTATGGAAATCCATGTTAGCCTTAATAATAATGAGCTTGAAATACAACAGAAAATCAAAAAACTCATTGAACTTCCAAGCAAAGGTAAACGAAAAAGAACATCTAAGAGTGAATCATCCTCTACTAAATCAACTAATAATTCATCAGAGGAAAAAACTCTCTAGGAAAAAAAACTAACCAATAAAAAACAAGAGTCTTAAAAGACTCTTGTTTTTTATTGGTTAGTTTTGCTCAAGTTGTTGTATAGCATTAAATACTGGCGCTGTAATATCAATGCTGTTACTTGAATTAATTGTTTCTTCAAGAAGTACCGTGTTAGTATTAAGTTCGTTAGTTTGAATGATTAGCTCGTTAGTTGCTATAGTATTAGTAGGCAGAGTATTTTGAATTAATAATTCATTAGTTTGAATAGGCTCCACAGGAAGAATTTCTTTTCCTTGAGATTCAAATACTTTTTCATTCGCTTTAGGAGTTTCAAAAATCAAAGGTACAGGATAATTATGAGTTAATTCAACACCAAAATTTTGTTGCTTCCCAACAATTCGCTCTTTATCAAAAGAAATATAAAATTCTAATGGCTTTTGATCCTTATCAATACGTCCTGTAAAACGAGCCTGATACGGTTTTACTAGAAAATTAGGTAAGTTAATAAATTTATTTGGAAAATCAGAAGAAGGATAACCTATTGCTGCCGAAAAAATAAAGAAAGCTTCAGTCATTTTCATAAAAGGAATAAAGTAAGTATCAGTCACCATACTTTTATTAACTGTACGTTTTAAAGTAGCTCCGTTAAAAAAAGTAGTATTCATTGGCTGGCTAAAGTCATTTGGAGAACTAGTCTCAGAGACTATCCCTATTTTTTCTTGAAAATATGAATATAATCCCATATCTAATTTAGGTGCAGGAAACTTAGAAATTGCTTCAGAAAATACAAATCCAGGACGTCCAAAATAGGTTGCTGAATATAAAAGTCCTTTGACACCATGACCAACAATTGGTGTTGCAATGGTTTGGAATGTTTTTTGAAAAGGAGTACCATAGTTAGCTTTAATAATCATACGAGAATTTGGATCGCTTTCTTTATAAAAAGGAAGATTTGGATAGCTAACAGTATACATTATATCATTAGGTTTTGGAACAGGTTCGGAAAGAATATTCCAAGAACGAATAACACTCCCTTGATTATTAATGTAAGCAGCCTGATAACCACCAGGAATCGCAGCAATTGTAATTGCTAGTTCACCTTTAAAATCAGACGTATAAAGGTATTGTGGTTTAATAGCAAGTTTAGCCTCTGTATTATAATATCCATAATATCGACCTACTCTCATACGAGCACGATTATAGTAAAAAGAACCTATCGACGTAATTTTGTCAGTAAGATTGTAGCGACCTTCGGCATTCATAAATCCATTTTGATTATTTTTAGAGACACGGGCAAGTTTACCATCAAAACGAGTTGCTCTTGTAAAAAGAAATGGAGTTAGTTGTTGATTTGCTTTAGTAATATAAGTATAGAAAGAACCATCTCCAACAATTGCAAGTCCATGATAAAAATCATCGGCTTCTTTATAAATAGGAGGT
>JBOFDR010000167.1:0-2443 GCA_051647205.1 Brevinema sp.
CATTGGTGCAGATTATTTAATTATTGCTAATTTTGAATCAATTAAGCATCTATCAGAAAAAAAGTTTATCGAAACATTACTAACCAAATCTAATCATATTACTTTATATTCAGGAGATGATTTTCGTTTTGGGACAAAAGATGGAGAATCTTATATCGGCTCTCAGATTTCTTACGTCAAAGAATCTGAATTAGAAATCGAAAATCATCCATGCAGATCTACAAAAATTCGTCATTTGTTACTTAAAGGAGATATTGATCTTGCAAACAAACTCCTAGGATATGAATATAAGATATATTCTATCAATAAGCATGGTGATAAACTTGGGAGACAAATCGGTTTTCCTACGATTAATATTGCTATAAATAATCAGATCGTTCCTCAAAATGGTGTATATTTTACAAACATTACAGTTGCTAAGAACACTTACCCTGCTATGACCTACATCGGCAGACGTCCTACTATAGATGGTATGGAATTAAGAATTGAGAGTCATATTATTGATGACGATTTTGATCTAGATCTTGAACTCGGCATTCCAATTGAATTAGCATTTATAAATAAAATTTCTGAAGAAAAACGGTTTAAATCACTTGAAGAATTAACAGAAATGTTGTATAATTACAAAGAAATATCCTTAGGGCTCGCAACTAAGAGATATCAATAATTATAGAATTGGCTCCTAAAGATAATTATCTTTAGAGATGACCAATTGACTGCGGAGGAATCATGGTCACAGTTGACATGAAACGTGAAATTATCGAGAAGTATCGCCTGCACGAAACAGATACGGCTTCTCCTGAAGTGCAAATTGCACTTACAACAACTTATATTCAGAATCTTTCTGAACATTTGCAAAAATTTAAAAAAGACCACAAAACAAAACGTCGTCTTTTAAAATTAGTTGGGCAAAGAAAACGACTTTTACGTTACTTACATAGTCAAGATCTTGATCGTTTCAGAAATATTGTATCCAGTCTTGGTATTCGTGCCTCTTTCTAAATCAAAAAAACACTCCAGTTTATTTCTGGGGTGTTTTTATTTATGAAGATCAAAAATTCCTAAAAAGACTTGAAAAAATACTGATAAAATAGTAAAATAACTAATAATCAAACTTCTATAGTTGGTGTTTTTATCGGGGTAAAATATCTGATTAATATCATAATCTTAGGATATATGTTTTAATCAGCTATTATTTACTTTCGGAAAAATATCCTTTTATAGAAAATACTCAAAAAGGATAGTCACTATGTTTAATATCAAAACTCTCTCCCGTAAAATTGGAGAGCATGAACTAATTTTAGAAACAGGTAAGATCGCTCGCCAAGCAGCTGGTGGTGTTATTGTACGTTATGCAGGCAATGCTATGCTCGTCACAGCCTGTGTTTCTCCAGATGCTACTGAAGGGGATTTTTTTCCTCTTACTGTGCATTTTCAAGAAAAATTCTACTCAGTGGGACGTATCCCTGGGGGATTTTTTCGTCGTGAAGCAAAACCTTCTGATAACTCAACATTAATGGCTCGTCAAATTGATAGACCTATCAGACCTTTATTCCCTAAAGGATTTAAAAACGAAGTGCAAATCATTGTTACCCTACTGGACTCAGATTTAGAGTATAATACCGAATGTATGGGGATTGTTGGCGCTGTAGCAGCACTTGCTATTTCTCCTATTCCTTTAGAAGACCTAGCTGGTGGTGTAAAAATTGTTTGGCATCCAGAGTGGGGTTATAGAATCAATCCTACGATTAACCAAATTAAAGAATCTCAGCTTGATCTTCTTGTTGGTGGAACCAAAGAAGGGGTTTGTATGGTAGAAGGTGGAGGAGAAGAAGTTTCTGAAGAAATTGTCTTAGAAGCTCTTTGTCTTGCTCAAGAAGCTATCTTAGAACAAATCAAAATGGTAGAAGAATTTGCACAATTGGTAAATCCTACCAAAATGGAAGTCATCCTAAAAGAATCTCTTCTTTCTGGAGAACTCCAAAAATCGATCAAAGAGTACGCTTACGATAAAATTAAAGCTGTTTCAAATGATAACGACAAACACAGACGCTCCTCTAACTTAAAAGCTGTTTTTCAAGATACTTATACAAAGTTTGAAATTACTCCTGATCATGAAGCCTTTAAAGAAGTCAAAAATATGTTAGAAGACATCGAGGTTGAGATTATCAGACATCAAATTTTAGTAGAAAAAATACGTACAGACGGACGTCAATTGACAGAAATTCGTCCTATCAAGATTGAATTAGATTTGTTTAGTGGTTTACATGGGTCTGCATTATTTACTCGTGGTCAAACACAAAGTCTTGGTGTAACAACACTTGGAATGCCTAGAGATGAGATGCTTATTGACTCTGTAGAAAGCAAAGAAGTATACACAAAAAGATTTTTCCTGCATTATAATTTTCCTCCTTATTCTGTTGGCGAAGTTAAGCGTTTAGGT
>JBOFDR010000168.1:0-6132 GCA_051647205.1 Brevinema sp.
TATTTCGTAATTGAGAAAGTGTCTGATTAATCAATGTTGAGCTAGTGGTTTTAATGTCAGGAAAATAAATAATTTGCACATTGTGCTTCTCAAATTCTTTTTCTAGTAATTTCCATTTGTCTGTTTCATACCAATCATCTCCAACAAACATTACATTAAACTTTAGTTTTTTTAGCATTTCAAGTTTGTCCATATTTTCTTGTGGGATAACAGCATCTACATAAGTAATAGCTTGTACTATTTCAATTCTTTCTTCAAAGGGGATTACTGCCTTTTTATTTTTATAAGATACCAGTTCATCTGTTGTCACCCCAACTATTAATTTATCACACATACCTTTGGTATTTCTTAATAAATTCAAATATCCTATATGAAACAAATCAAAAACTCCCGATGTATAACCCACAGTATATTTCATTTTATTCTTCTCTTAATTGTAACGATATTCATTTAGTGTATTACTCATAGACATGTTCATTAATCATATAGTCATGAGTATCAAAGCTATTAGGGAAATTAAATGGATTCCCATTATAATACATTGTTAAAAATTTAAGAGAATTTTTAGGGACATTATATTCATGACCTTCAAATACCACTGTAGTTAATGGGAAAATATCTTCTTTATCAAAAAATAAAATTGGAGGTGAATATGAAGGCATATTAAACTCTGTTATTGTCCGTGTTATATAATTTCCATCGGTTGATTCTGGATTACCTATATAAGAAATTAAATTATCACCATACACTTGACTAACTTGATTAATTAATTCATCGTTTGGGTCATATAATATTTCATGATTTGTAATTTCATACACTCTAGAATAAATATCTTCTCTACAAATAGCTCTTTTTTGTGTATAGAACTCAATATTTTCAGTTGTATATTTTTGAAATTCTTTAATATATTGAATATCTTTTTGGATATCTCTTAAAACAGATATGTTTTTAATGATGTTAAATACATCTAAAAGTTTTAAAGGTATTATTCTCTTTAATAAATTTTCACGAAAACTTTCATTAGCCACTCTCTGTCTAAGTACTTACAAAATATAGAACCTTTTTCTTTAAATTATACATTATGATATTTTAATTTGCAACTATATAATTATCAAAGCTCCATTAAGAAGCTTGAAGAGCCTGACTACATCGAATATTATGAATTCCCTTAAAGAAACTATCTTTGAGTTTTTATATAATAGGATAGAGTTAAAAGAGAAATATTTCTTTGTAGTCGATATGTTCGTTACCTGTTTAGGTGCGAGAGGTGAGTGCTATGTCAATATCGATACTTTGCACATCCTATCCTCGGAGGAATTCCATGGATAAATTAAGAGAACAATACAAAAAATTAATAGGCAAAGAAGCTCCATTAAAATTTAAAAATACAACCCTACAAAAATTCATAAATTGGCATATTCAAGCTAAAGATGCTTCGCTAGGAACAAGTCCTATGAGACTAAATAGTATCTTACTCAGCAAAGATTTATGGATAAGTCAGTTTTAGATGAAGTTATGAGCAAAGATTATAACTACTTAGTGTCAACATTATTATTAAATATAGAGAATGACCATGAATGAAAAAATAAAACTGTTATTGAAGCCGCAATATACACTCGTAAATGCTCCGAGGAAGGTTTAGAACAAGAATTCAATTCTTTAAATGCTCAACAAGAAGCTTGTAAACCTTACATCAAATCTCAAAAACATGAAGGTTGGAAGTGAGTAGATAAAACATATTCCGATGGTGGCGTTAGTGTTGACATCTTGGAACATCCTACTTTGAAAGAGTTAATGCAAAATATTAAAAACAGCGGGGTTAATATGATTGTTGTTTATAAAATAGACCGTCTTACTCGTAGTCTCCACGACTTCTCAAAACTTGTTGAAGTCTTTGATAAACATCAAACTTCTTTCGTATCAATTACCAAGCAATTTAACACCTCCACAAGTATAGGTAGGATCACTCCTCTCTTTCGCTCAATTTGAAAGGGAAGTCACAGGTAAACGTATTCGAGCTAAGAAAGGTTTATTGGTTCACGAAGACGTACCTTTTGGTTATAGAGTAGTTAATAGACTATTGCTTCGTAATGAAGAGCAAGCAAAAATCGTGAATATAATCTTTGAAACATACCTTAGGCTCGTCTCAGTGGTTAAGCTACAACTCTATTTGAAATGGGAGGATATCTTCACAAAAACAGGAAGACTATGGTACACAGGAGCATTATATAATCTTTTATCAAGTAAAACTTACATTGGTTTAATCCCCATAAAGACCATGTTTTTGAAGGAATTCATGAGCCGATTATTTCTAAAGAGCTTTTTAATAAAGTACAAAATATCATCAACATCGCAGTGATTCATGCAACAATAATTCTCTTTTTCATTTGATCCTTCCTAAATATATGGTATATTAAAATACAGTAGATACTATTACACGGGTTACGCATTTTCGCCTTTTGAGAACATTTCTTAAAAATAGGCTTATTTTAGAAATTCTTTAAACTCAATACTCTGCTGAAAATCCTAGCTCCACACGCCCTAATATTCAGTATCCTAAATAATAAAAAAGTCGTAAATCATTACACAATGATTTACGACTTAAGAGTGGGGCCCGGAGGGGATCGAACCCTCGACCCACCGATTATGAGTCGGTTGCTCTAACCATCTGAGCTACAGGCCCAATATAAAGTAAGTCAATAATTATAACATATTTTTAGTTTTTTTGCAATAGATTTTTAATCTTTTACGACTCTTTAAAATTAAAACATAGGATTGATGTATTATGATCTCTTGGAATGATCACAGGTTCCATTCCTAAATAAGCTAAAGAATCTTTGATTTTTCTCACTTCTAAAGAAGATGCTTTGGAATCAGGAACATTTTTAAAATATTCTGATAGTGTATGAAAAGGAACACCCTGATATTTTACTTTGAAAAAATGAATATTAAACGATGTTGAACACACCATCATTACTGAAATTGGATTGTTGAGTGTTGCATGTCTTATTGCTAATAACAAAATATTTGTAAACAAAGAAAACCAAATATCCTTAGATATATTGATTGTTGGTAATTCACCACTAAATAAACGAATATGAGATTCAAGTTCATAAGTATCTTTGATCTCAACAAAGACATTTTTTAGAAAGAGTGATAAATCAATAATTTCTTTAGAATCATCGGCAAGCAAGGCAGAATTCTCATTTTTCCAAAGTTCGTCTAAAATAATAAATACTTTCGCAACTTTATTTGAAGTTTTGGTTTGCCTTCTGTAAGGAAGAAAGTAAAATTGAACAGGCATCTGAAATTCATAACCATCGATCTGAGCAACAAAAGAAGACTCACTCCCATCAAATGCTGTTTTAAGAGAATGAACTAGTTTATGTTGTATTTCTTTTGGAAAAATATCAAGGAGAATTTTTGGTACATGAGAAAAATATGGAGAAAATTTTTGTGTAAATAAGTCATTCTGATTTTCAATATTCCAACAAGAATCCACCAAAACAGCAGCTCTATCTAAAGAAGAAAAGAAGTATTGATAAAGATTGTGATTTTCTTGAAAGTTTTGTTGATGAATGACTTCAATAACATTTTTTTCAATCGAAACCAAGCGTTTATATGAATCGAAAATTGGTTTGTAAACAGCCCTTTCTTCAAATAAACTGCCACTTTTATTAATAATAGGAAGGAATCCATGCCAAGAAACACCTTGTCGCATTTTTTCCATAAATTCATAAGGAGGATTTTTTAAAAAATTAATAGGATGAATTATACTTAAAGAATGACGTAATAATTCTTTTTTTGTCCATCCATAAAGCCGACATGCTGAAGCATTAATATCAATAATTGTCGATTTATTAATATCATATTGCACAACTATACGATCGGATTTTAGAATTAATTTTTGCATCCATGAATTTTGATAACTAGGTAATGAAGGAATCAGTAGCCTTCTCATTACAGCAGCCAATACTGTGACCATAACAAGAACACCCTGCACACCCCAAAATTTCCATTCATAGAACATAAAATCAAATGGAACTTTAATAATATAAAAAGCTAAGAATGAAAACATAAGAATAGAAGAATAATTTAAAAACGCATGTGAGAAAATCAATACATTAGTCATTAAAGGTATCACAGCAAATAATAAGACATAAGAACCCATTACTTGCCATAAACTAATCACAATAAAAAAGTAACTTAACGACATAAAAATAAGTTGAAAAATCATAGATAATCGAATATACATTTATCGACCTTAAAATAGATTGTGAATTTGAATCTTGAATAGGATTGAAATATCTCATAAAAGATATTATACTAAGTTATCGTCACTTATAGTCTTATTACTAAAATAATCAATAAAAATTCATGTTAATATGGTAATCAAATTAAGGAGCAATTGATGGCTAATAAATCATCGATATTTCAAGTTAAAGGAATGCATTGTACTGCATGTGCATCTAGATTAGAAAAATCATTAGGCAAAATTAGTGGGGTAGATTCTTGTTCTGTCAATTTTGCATCAAACAGCCTTATTATTAATTTTGATTCACAAAAAATTTCCATCAAAAATATTGTAGAATTATCTGAAAAAGCAGGATTTCGCATCTATCAAGATAAAGAAGATCTCTCAGATAATAAAGAATTACTGTTAGACTCTTTAAAGGTCACTTTCGCATGGATTGTGACAATTATATTAGGGTTGCATATGTTCTTTCCTAGCATCCATATACCTTACTATTTAAAAATAATTTTATCATCATTAGTTTTATTTTTCTGTGGATTTGGCATTTTTAAAAGTGCTATCAGCTCTCTTAAAAATGGAGTTATGGGCATGGATGTCTTGATTGCTTTAGGAGCATTGACAGCATGGGGAAGTTTTTTCCTTCCTTTATTTGGAATAAAAATCTCTGACTATACTATGACCGCTGCAATGCTTATTGCTGTTAATCTAACAGGAAGATTTATTGAAGCAGGTGCACGAGGAAGAGCCTCAGCTTCTGTTTTAGCTCTATCTAATTTTGGAGCAAAAAAAGCTGAGAAAATATTAGAAAACCAAGAAATTCAAATCGTTCCTGTGTCATCTCTCGTTATTGGCGATATTATTCGTATCAAAGCTGGTGAAAAAATACCAACCGACGGCATTATTATAGAAGGTATTACTACAACCGATGAAAGTTTTCTTACAGGAGAATCACTACCTGTAGAAAAAAAAGTTGGAGATTATGTATTTGGGGCATCGATTAATGTTTCAGGGCTTATTCATATTCGTGTTGAACGTGATACTACCAACAATCTACTTGCTCAAACTATCAAACTTGTACAAGAAGCTCAAGGAACAAAAGTTCCTATCCAGATCCTAGCAGACAAAATTACAAGAATCTTTGTTCCTATTATTCTTACTATTTCATTTTTAAGTTTTTCTGTTTGGTTTGCTTTTCCTGATGCCATTCCTTCTTTATTAGAAGCATTAAATATTGATTTTATAAGAGAAAGTCGCCTATCAGAAGCAATTTCTGCTGCGATTGCAGTGTTAGTAATTGCTTGTCCTTGTGCTTTGGGTTTGGCAACACCTATGGCATTAGTGACAGGATCATCACTGGGAGCAAAAAAAGGAATCTTACTCCGAAAAGGTGCCGCTGTTCAAGCATTAAATAATATCCAAGTTGTTGCCTTAGACAAAACTGGAACAATCACAGAAGGAAAACCAAAATTAATTGGAATGCTCGCTCAAAATATCGAAGAGACAGAAGCTTTAGAATTACTTAGAGGATTAGAAGAAGTCTCTACTCACCCCCTTGCATCAACTGTTGTTCAATATGCAAAAGATAAAAATATCAAAGGGCGAGAATTTAGAAACATTCACGATGTTGCTGGACAAGGAATCGAAGGATTATACGATGGTACAGAGTGGTTTTGTGGTTCTTTAAAAGCAACAAAAGAATTAACAATTAATATTCCTGCTGAATTAGAAGTTTATATTGATTCTAGTTTAAGTAAAGGAGAAACATTAATCTGTTTATCAGATTTATCTCGTAAAGAATGCAAAGCTATTTTCTCCTTTTTTGACAGTATCAAACCAGATGCACTAGAAACGATAAAAAAACTAAAACAAATGGGAAA
>JBOFDR010000169.1:0-6524 GCA_051647205.1 Brevinema sp.
CAGACACCATTTGATAGAATTGTTCAGGTGATAATGATAAAGGATGATCAAGATCTGTTCGTTCAGGAAATAAAGTAAAATGACGTTCAATAATTTTTGCTCCGTGTGCAACTGCGGCAAGAGATAAAGCTATCCCTTCAGAATGATCTGAAAATCCAATTGCTTGATTGGGGAGCATTTTTTTCATTTGATAAATATAATTTAGATCAAATCCTTCTGCAGGTGCAGGATATTCAGATACACAATAAAGTATTGCTGAATAAGAGTCTTTAATCTTTAGGGCAAGGTCTGTAATCTCATGATGATCCATTGATCCTGTAGAAATAATAAAAGGAATATTTTTTTCAAGTAATAGATTGATCCATGGCTCTGTGGCTGCATCACCACTGGCAATTTTAATTGGAAAAATTTGATTAGTTATAAAATCAGATAATGTCTCAAAATCTAATGGTGTCGCAAATGCTAGCAATCCTTTTTTTTCAGCATAATTTCTCAATAATTTAAATTCTTCCAAATCTATTTGAAATGATTGAAATAATTTATAAGCATCAGGCGCAAGTGATTTGTTGTAAAAATGATCAATATTGTATATTTGAAATTTTACAGCATCAGCTTTTGCTTCAAGAGCTGCATCAATCATTTTTTTTGCAAGAGATAAATCCCCATCATGATTGATTCCAATTTCTGCAATCATCATTACTTGAGTATTAGGTATGTTTTTTAATATTTTAGAAACGTCAAACATTTTTCATTCCATAAAGGATTTAATCCAATAACTTTTTTGTTGTTTTAGAAGATAAGGTTACTAAATTAGTATTTTTTTCGGACACAATATGTTTTTTTATATGTTCTATTTTTTGTGAGTCTAGTTTCTCTGTTTTAGCAGCTTCTTTATTTTGAGTCATAACTAAGTATTCAAGAATCTTCTGAGAATTTTGCTGGTTATCTTGATTGATATTGTCAGATATCTTGGTGATTTCAGATTTTAATTTATCAATCGTTAATTCACTATTTTTGAGGTTTTGAGTATATTTTGTGTGTGTTTTTGCTAGCTGTTCTATATTTGATTTTAAGGCCATTTCTAATTCTTTTGGGCTATCTATAAATTTTTCAATTAATTGTGATAGCTGGCTTAGAATACCAAACGCTTGTTGATTTGTGTAAAGATTATGTTGTAAGTATTCAATAGACTCTGTTGTTGAATGAGGTCTTTTTAGCTCGATTTTTTTTATTTCTATTGTAGAACTAATATTTTTTATTTGTTCTGTGACATCTGATGATTTTTTATTGTTTCTGATAATAACTGGTCTATTGACGCTAAGATTAGTGATTTTCATTGGATCTCCGTATCTCTTTAAAAATGAAAAGATGTTATAAATATAACATTAGGTCATTTTTTTTGCAAAAAACTGATACGTTCTATGTATATTTTACTAGTTTTTAGCAAAAAATCAAACCAAAAATGGAATATTGAGTTTTAAGACAAATTTGTTACTCTCGACGAGAATAGTTTTAATATTTTTTAGAATAAGGCCGATGAGAAATGTTATTGACATTTGTGTTATCATCGCTGGGATATTCATTTGCACTAATGTTAAGGAGGATTCCTACGGCAATGGAGAGTACTAAAAAAGATGATCCTCCATAACTAATGAAGGGGAGAGAAACTCCTGTCGGTGGCATCAATGCTGTAGCTATCATCACATTGAGTAAAGCATGTACTACAACAAGTGTTGTAAGACCAAAGGATAGCATTTGAGCATAAAGATCTCTAGTTTTAAGAGCAATTTGTGCTCCTCGAATAAAAAACCATACAAATAAAGCGATTAACACTGCTCCACCAATAAATCCCATTTCTTCAACAATAATCGAAAAAATAAAATCAGTATGAGCAGCAGGAAGTCTTGATATTTTTTGTGTACTGTTACCTAAACCAACTCCAAAAAATCCACCTTGACTAAGAGCTCGTAGTGATTGAATAGATTGATATCCGATACCAGAAGGATCGCTCCATGGATCAATAAATGCAAAAATACGATCCTTACGATATGATACTTTCCAAATTGCTAGAGCTAACACTGGTAGTGTCAGAAGTATAATACTGAAAATATGCCTAAGCAAGGCACCACCGATAAAAATCATGGAAAAAACAACTGAAATAATAATTGCACCAATCGAAAATCCTGATTGTAATAGCACAATAAAAAAGATCAACGATGCTAATAATAATGGTGGTAGTAATCCAAAAACAAAATTAGAGATACTATCTCTTTTTTTAACAAGAACATGTGCTAGATAGATTGTTAATGATAGTTTTGCTAGTTCAGATGGGTTAAAAGAGAAAAACCGGAAATTAATCCAACGCCTAGCCACCCCTATCTCTAAACCTACACCAGGAATAAATACCAATATTAATAAAACAATTGATATCACAATAAACGGTTTTACGATAATCCTTGTATAACGATAGTCAATTTGTGTGAATAGGAGCATAATCATAATAGATATAACAGCAAAGATTAGTTGTTTGTAGAATAAGGTTTGTTCTCCGAGTCCTAAAGTATTCCCAGAAAATCTAGAAACACTATGCATAAATAAGATTCCCACACTTACAAAGATAAAATATAGTGCAAATAATACTTTATCTGCTCGTTCTAGGGCACTTGAATCTAAAAACTTATTTGTCATATTCATTTTAGTATGTTAATTGTTTTTTTAATTGCTCAAACTGTTCAGCAGGTAGATTTTCTTTTCCTATCTCTAAAACTATTAAGGAATATTCTCTTTCGTATTTTGTTAATCGTAATCTTTTTGCGATGTTTACAAGATAAAATCCAGTATTAAACTTTGCCTGTATATTAGGTAACAATGCTATTAAAGTAGCTCCATCGCTTAGTGTTTGGTTTAAAAGCTTTTCGCCACCACCTACATCAAGCCCACTAACTATTTCATACATCATCTGTGTATGCCACTCGATAAATTCAGGATTTCTTTTTAGTTTGTTCCAAGCTTGCTCCCAATTTTGATAAAGGAGACGTATTTCTTCAGAATTTTGATCTAAGGATACACGATTTAATAAAGTAGATAGATACTGGATAGCAATCTGAGATTGAGGATCTTCAGACTTTAAGCTAGATATAAAACTTTGTTTGAGTATTTCAAAATTTGGTCCATTAACATTATTGATCCCTTTTCTGAATTCAACTAGTCTTTGAGTACTTTGGTAAGGTCGGGATTTTTTTAGATCTTTTTTCATGCTTTTCCAATGAGTGGTTGAGTTGGTAAGCTGGCTATAATAATGATCAAATTTATCAAGATAATTTTGCATATTTTTTTCATCTTGAAGGATTAGTTTTAAATAACTCCAAAGAAGTATGTCGTAAGTAGACCAAGAATAAATAAACTGATCCACTACTTTTTCCCAAGTTTGAACAGCTTCAGGGAGCAGACTTTTTTCTAAATCAAATTGCTCTTGTGCCGACATATAAAATATACCAAGATTATGTAGGATTGCTACAGAGTCATAACCTGATTTTTCAATTAAAGAAATATAATATTCAATTTCTTTCCATTTTGTACTGGTATATTCTTTTACTTTGGTCTTTTGCGTAGAATCGGATATTTGTTGCCCTTTAATCTGTGCTACTTCATCCATAATAAGTCCAATCTGTTCAAAGGCAAAACTGTTAACAATCTCACGTGATAGATAATCATAGTAACGAAGATTAGGAATATTATCCCAACGTTTTAAAAAAGTATCCTTAGGGTCTTTTCTAAACGGTTTTTTGTAGTTTTTTATTAAGGTAATTATGTTGTTTGATACCTTAATATATCCTTCTGAGGTTAGCTCGGAAATCCATTTATTCCATTTGTTTTTCCAAGTACTTGAAGATCCATCTGCTTTTATGAGGTTTTTAATATAATCTTGCAAGATAGATATAGACTCATTATTAGCAAACTCTAAGTAATCAAGAATAGCGTATTTGATATGTTGGACTTTATACATTTGTCCATAGTTTTTATAATAAAAATCGCCTAATACTTCTGGATTGGATAATTTCCAAGTTAGATATGTAGCAGGTTGTCCTAATGCATAAGGAACCAGGTAGGGTTTATTTGCACTACGAATATCTTCATAAAAAGGTTCTTGACCAGTAAACAATCCACCATCAACAATAGGTCGACGTTCTTCTAATGTATCGATGGTAACATAACGAAGATCACCATAGATTTTTTTGTAAATATTTCCTTTTTGGTCGTATGGAAAAAGATCTTGTCTGAGTTTTTCTGCATAGGTAAAATAAAGAGACGAAAATACTTGGTTGTCTCCACCTTCTGTCATAAATACAGAATGTTCTTCTGTGGAGGAAAGAAGATTTTTACCATAATCGTGATTTAGCCAATTTTTACTATGATCATTATATTTGAAATTCACTACTAAAGGAATAAGAGATAATGAAGCAACAACAATGGTTGGGAAAATATAAGAAATTTTTTTAGAAGAAAAAGTCATAGGAACCTCTACTTATAAATTTACCATATAGTATAACTGATTTTAAAAATTCTTGCAAAATAACGTATTATAGGATATGAAAATATATTTTTATATAAATAACTATATAGTATTATAGTTGATTTTTTTATCATGATTTAATACAATTAAATTAATATTGAAAATAGGGAGTCTTGTTTATGCTAGAATTATCATTTACAAAAATTGTTATCCATGGATGGAATAATATCACTGCATCAATTGCTGAAGGAATTCGTTCTTACTGTCCTAACTGTAAGATCTATTGTCCTGATGCTTCTGAAGCAGAATTTTATCAAGCCCACAATGAGGGTTATCTCGATGCTTTGCCAGACAAAACAAGTTCTATTTATGAAGATGCAGATTATATTATTATTGATAAAAATGGAAAAGACATTTTTTTTATACTAAAAAGCATTGAGTCTTTTTTGGTGTCTAACACCTGTATTATTGATTTTCAACATATTAAAGGTGAGTATTACGAAAAAACAAGAGATTTAATACCTGATTATATGTGTTATGTCAGTGCTTATATTTTTCTAGACGACTATCCTTTAGGCGTAAGAAAAAGTATTTTTAAAGATAAGATTGTCGCGGTTATTTGTGATAATCGACAAGAGTTATTAAACAGCATGAAGAATTTTTGGGGGATATTTGATGCAAAAATCATTCCTACATCTTCAGAATTTTATGATGAAATTTTTGCAACAACAATGCAAACACCTAATATGATGGCGACTATTTTTTCACATATTCTTCAAAAAGATAGTTGGGCAGACACCTTATTTTTTGGTTTTTATAATAAACAACTACGTAATTTTGTTTCTCCTGTTGCTAATGAACCTCGAGAAATTGCACAAAATATGATTAATAATAGAGAAAATATAATACGTATGCTCTCTTTTATGAAACGTGAAATTGATACAATTCAAGATATGATCGACAATGAAAATACAGAAGGGATCACCTCCTATATCAAAGTTGCTAAGCAATTCAAAAATCGTATATAATAAAAAATAAAAAACTCCCATATAGTGGGAGTTTTTTTATACTTTTTTGATAATTTGTTGAAAGAGATTACTGATAGATTTGTTAGAATAGATACGTTCAATACATTCTCCAAATAATTCCGCAACGCTGAGAATACTTAATTTGTCATCTAGGATGTCTTGTTTTTCTTGGCTGATTTCGATAGTATCCGTTACAATTACAGAATCTGCTGAACAAAGCTTTAGGCGTTCGCAGGCTTTTTGTGAGAAAATGCCATGTGTTGCCAAGATATGAATTTCTTTTGCTCCAAGCATTTTTAATCGATCAGCAGCTTGACAGATGGTGCCAGCTGTATCGATTATATCATCAATAAGAATTGTATTTTTTCCAGAAACGTCACCTATGAGGTTGAGAATTTCTGCTTGATTTTTCTTTTCACGCCGTTTGTCGAATACAGCAATTTCAGCTCCAAGACTTTTTGCTAAATAACGAGCTCTTTCTAATCCGCCAACATCAGGTGATACCACGGTCCAATCTTTATTTGCTTTAAGAATCTTGGTAGTGTAGTTATTAAAAATAGAAGATGCATAAAGGTGGTCTACAGGTATATCAAAAAATCCCTGAATTGCAGCTGCATGGAGATCCATTGTAACAACACGGTTTACACCTGCTTCTACTAATAGATTAGCAACTAATTTTGCAGTGATTGGGACACGAGATTCTGACTTTCTTTCTTGACGTGCATAACCATAATAAGGCAGCACGGCAGTGATATTTCCAGCAGAAGCTCTTTTCAAGGCATCAACAATAACTAGTAATTCAAAGATGTTTTTATGTCCAGGATTTGATGTAGGTTGAATCACAAATACATGTTTTCCACGAACATCTTTCTCAATACGAACAAAGAGCTCTTCGTCTGCAAATTCAGTAATAAAAATATCTGTTAAGGAGATTCCCATATACGAAGCGATATTTTTAGCTAAATTAAGATTACTTCGTCCAG
>JBOFDR010000170.1:0-10089 GCA_051647205.1 Brevinema sp.
ATAACAAAGATGAGTGATATACAATTAAATGATACCAAAAGGTATTCTGAACTCTAAAGAGTTCATAATCTTTTCTTTAGGCTCTAAATATTATTAAAAAGAGCTTGTCGTACGCTTAAATTAATAAGCATTCTCCTTAAGGAGGTGATCCTGCCGCACCTTCCGGTACGGCAACCTTGTTACGACTTCACCCCCCTTACCAGCCTCTCCCTAATAAGCCCCTTCCTTACGGTTAGGGTAACCCACTTCAGGACAAACCAACTCGGGTGGTGTGACGGGCGGTGTGTACAAGGCCCGAGAACGTATTCACCGCAGTATTGCTGACCTGCGATTACTAGCGATTCCAGCTTCATGCACTCGAGTTTCAGAGTGCAATCCGTATTGAGGTATGGTTTATAGGTTTAGCTCCATCTCGCGACTTCGCATCCCGCTGTCCATACCATTGTAGCATGTGTGAAGCCCAGGACATAAGGGCCATGATGACTTGACGTCGTCCCCCCCTTCCTCCGACTTATCGCCGGCAGTCTTTTCAGAGTCCTCAACTTAATGTTAGCAACTGAAAACAAGGGTTGCGCTCGTTGCGGGACTTAACCCAACATCTCACGACACGAGCTGACGACAGCCATGCAGCACCTGTATACAAGCCCGAAAGCTACAATATCTCTACCGTATTCCTGTATATGTCAAGCCCTGGTAAGGTTCTTCGCTTAGCATCGAATTAATCCACGTGCTCCACCGCTTGTGCGGGCCCCCGTCAATTTCTTTGAGTTTCACTCTTGCGAGCGTACTCCCCAGGCGGTACACTTACCGCGTTAGCTACAGAGCCACGCTCTCGCGCAACTCTAAGTGTACATCGTTTACAGTGTGGACTACTAGGGTATCTAATCCTATTTGATCCCCACACTTTCGCACCTCAGCGTCAATCTCAACATAGATGGCTGCCTTCGCCTTTGGTGTTCCTTCCCATATCTATGCATTCCACCGCTACACGGGAAATTCCGCCACCTTCCATCAGATTCTAGACAACCAGTTCTAAATGCTCTTCTGAAGTTGAGCCCCAGTCTTTAACACTTAGCTTAATTATCCGCCTACATGCCCTTTACGCCCAGTAATTCCGAACAACGCTCGCCCCTTACGTATTACCGCGGCTGCTGGCACGTAATTAGCCGGGGCTTATTCCTAAAGTACCGTCATCATTCAGTCATTTCCTACCAAACTTATTCTTCCTTTAGAAAAGAACTTTACAACCCGAAGGCCTTCATCATTCACGCAGTGTCGCTCCGTCAGGGTTCCCCCCATTGCGGAATATTCTTGGCTGCTGCCTCCCGTAGGAGTAGGGTCCGTGTCTCAGTACCCTTGTGGCCGACCACTCTCTCAAGTCGGCTACCCGTCTTAGCCTTGGTCAGCTTTTACCTAACCAACTAGCTGATGGGACGCAGGCTCATCCACAGGCAAGGCAAACGCCCCTTTGATCTCTCGATATCATCCGGTATTACCTAAAGTTTCCCTTAGCTATCCCAGTCCTGTAGGTAGATTCCTACGCGTTACTCACCCGTCCGCCACTCGCCATCAATAGAGCAAGCTCTATTATGCTGCCGTTCGACTTGCATGCCTAAAACACACTGCCAGCGTTCGTTCTGAGCCAGAATCAAACCCTCCATTATATTATATAAATATCTCTATCTTATAACTTAATTTCAGTATCATCTAACTTATTTGTATATTCACTCACCTTCGTTATGTCTTTCTATCTAATCCCTTAAACGTCTTAACACTCAAGAAATTATTATACCATATATCGTTACACCTTGTCAATAGTTTTTTGAAAAAAGATTATTTATTTTTATTTCATCTATTTTCAAAGATTTACAAAGTAGTACTAACGATACATAGTATAGCTGTTTAAATTATTTTTGTCAATAGTTTTTTGAAAATAATTTACTTTTTTATTAATTTTAAATAATATATTGATAAAATCAATATATCTCAAATGTTGTTAAATCAAATTCTATCTCAATTCCTGTTAACATATTTTTTCTTTTAACAACTCCTTTTTGTAATTCAGGTGTTCCACAAATCCATACATATTGGATCTTAGCTCTATTTGCATATTGTAATTGCTTTCCTAAAGAAACAGTAGAATCAGGATATATTTCTACTTGATAACGATTTTCTTTTCCTGTGCTTAAACTTGTAATTACTTGATTCAGATCAATTTCTTCTTGATCACCAGCATCAAAAAATGGATTCTTTAATAATACATCCATAATCTTATTTAAAGAATGATCAATTGCTTCTTGATTTTGTGACAATAAAATACTTTCTAGTATTCCTATACAATCAATATAAATATTCTCCATACTTTTTAGATTATTAGAGATCGTATGTAATAAAGATAGTGGTAATTCCAAATCAATAGCTATCATGTGTCGTTCAACATTTAAATCTTCATCTGATAATAATTTATGTCCTTTTAAAAAAGCCTCGAAAGTAACATCACCAATCGCAAAACCCACTCCAGATACATTATTATTTTTCAGAAAAAAAGATACTAAATTATCATAACGCCCACCACCAAATAAAGCACGAGAATTTTCAGGATTTTTATCATAGGCTTCAAAAACCAATCCTGTATAATAAGCTAATCCACGTACAATAGAAAAATCATAACGTAAAGGATTTTGATCTTTAAATACCTTATCTCCTAATGTAAGAACTTCTTTAATCTCCTGAGCAGAAACAGAATTTGGGACTAATTCAAAGGCTTCTTTAAAATTTTTTGTAAACACTAGTTGGAGTTTTGATATTTGATAAGATGAAAAACCTTGCTCTAAAAGAAGCTGTGCAAATTTATCTTGCTCTATTTTATCTTTTTTATCAATCAATCGTGCAAGGTCATCTAATCTCTCTTCAGCAATACCAACATATTCAACCAAAATATCACGTACAAATCCACGATGATTGATACGAATTTCATACATATCTTTGGTCGCACCAAAAATTGAAAAAACTGCTTGAGCAACAGATAATAGTTCAAAATCAGCAAAAGCACCTTTTGCCCCTATCAAATCAACATTTACTTGATAAAACTCTCGGAGACGTCCCTTTTGAGGGCGTTCATAACGCATAAAATTTTCGATCGAATACCAACGCTGAATTGTAGGAATTTCGTTTATTTTTGCTGCATACATACGTGCAATAGAAGGAGTAAGTTCAGGACGAATCGCCATACGTCTATCTCCTTTATCTGTAAACACATAAAGCTGTTTTTCTGCAATTTCTTCACCGCTTTTCGCTGCATAAAGCTCAAAATTTTCAAGCAATGGAGTAGATATTTTTTCATAAGCAAAACTAGAAATAGCCTGCTCAATATGATGAAACATATAAGAACGAAAACGCATTTCTATAGGATAAAAATCTCGTGTTCCTGTATAAGAATTTGTAGAAATTTTACTCATTAGGGTCTCTCTTTAACTAGTAATTTAATACCTTGAATATCCTTAATAATCACTTTGGATCCTTCAACAATCACAGTGTCATTAACACTTATAGCATGGAAAACATCGCCTGCAATTTTTACTTTCCCTTGGTCTTTAGAGCCATCTATTGTCTGAATCACTCGCCCTTCCTTCCCTATCAAGGCATCTTTTCCTGATTGATAATCAGAATAAGAAGAGTTTTTTTTGACTAAAGGTCTTATTGTTGCAATAAACAACCCAGTCAACGTAAAAAAAATAATTGATTGAGCTAGTAAGGAATGAAATTTCAAAGCAATCAATCCTGTTATAATTGCTGCTATAGATGGAAAAATGAGAATCGTCGTTGGAGTAAGAATTTCTAAAATTAATAGCACAAAGGCCATAAGCCACCAAAAATATTGTATTTCATACATCATATAGCTTTCCTTAATAATTATTTATTAATAATTTTTATATTTCGCATTTTTACAAAAAAACGTGCTTTGTATAAAAATACCTAAAGCAAACAATATTGCTAAAATAATGAAGATTCTTGAAAACAATAATCCATTTACAGGACGATGGTAATAAAGTTTTATTTTTTGAGATCCAGCAGGAATGAAGATATATTGCTGAATACCATTTGCTTTATAGATACTAGTTTTTTCACCATCAATTTCAGCTTTCCAACCCTCATCATAGAGATCACCAAAATATAAGATCTCATCTTGAGGGTTATTAAGCTTAATTTCATAACTATTATATTCAATCCTATTCGCAGTTACTTCTCTAGGGTTTCCCATTCGGATATTATCAGTAAAAATCCCCTGATCCTCTATAGGAAGAACAAATTGATCAATATTTTGGAGTGATTTTGTCAAACCTTCAAATAAATAAAGATCATAGTTCAAATTTACTCGATCAATAAAAGCAAAACGTGGTAGTTTTTCTTTTAACTCATAGATTTTATTTGTTTGATTATCTGTACCGATAGTATTAGTAACAAATAGAGCATCTTTGATAAGATTCTGTGCAAATATATTTTCCATTTCCTCAGAAAGAAGAATATATTTAACATTACCAATATACCAAAGTCTTCTATTCATTTCCCAAATATCATCGTTACTTTGGTATACAGGAATACTATCATAAGCACTTTTAAAAAATTGATAATAACCATCATCAATACGTGAGATTGGAATTCTTCCAAACATATTAATATCATGATAAGGAAAAGCATACGTAAGATCTGTGTTGTTAGCAGGATAGAGATGTTGCTCCACTACTTTCCCTGTTGGGGCAGGAGAATCAGTAGTATTTGGTAAAAAGAGGCTCCCTGATGCACGATAAGATTGATTGAGATATTGTTTTAAGAAGTTAATTGTTTCTGTTTTTTTATAAAATTTGGCTTCATCAATATAAGTCCCAGCTATATAATAACGATTAGAGTGATAAAGATTTATTACTGTAAATAGTAGAATCAATAGTGGAAAGAATCTTTGTTGTTTTGGTAATTTATAAAGAAAAATAAAAGATCCAAACAATAACGCAGACAGGATCGTCATATCAATAATTGCATTTAATCGTCCTGACAACACAGCATCAATAATCTGACGATTAATTCCTTGCCCAAACTTAGCAGTAAGAATCCCTCTAACAGAAGCTGGATCTCCACCATCGCTCATTAACAATGAGATCATCCATAAAAAAGATAACCCAAAAAATAAACCTACAGCAACTAAGAGAAATTTTTTATTCTTTTCGTCTTTAGGATCATTTGAAGCAAATAATTCTTGAACAGAATCAAGAACAATTGCAGCAACAATACTCCAAGATAATCCCGTGATGCTTAAAAATTTTGCAGGAACACGTAATTTATCCATACCAGGTAAATGATACCAAAGCCAGAAAAACGGCGTCCCAGGCATATATTTACCAAAAGACAAAAGCATTGCTACAATACCTACAATAACAAAAAATCTCAAACTTTTTTTTGTAGTTTTCCATGCAAAAAATCCACCTAAGATAGCAAAAACAAACATGAAAAAGCCCAAAGAATCTGTATTTCCTGATAATGGCTTATCTCCCCAATAAAGAACATTAAGATCCGATGAACTAAGCCCATGATATCCAAATGCCAAAGTATCTATAATTTCAGAAGGTGGGAAAGACCAACTGGTAGAAAAGTCCCAAGAGCCTTCAGTGCTTAAAAATTCAGAATTTGCCCAAAATTTAATTGTTGATAAAAAAATACCTAGTCCAAAAACAATAATCATACTTAAAAAAGGAAGATGTTTTTTAGAAAGCCTCCAATCAAATTTAGGTTTTGGAAACAAAATAAGAGAATTTTCTTGATGCAGTAAGTATAATACCCAGGAAATACCTAACACTGTACCATAGATTCCACGTTGTGGTTCACCGATCATCATCCATGCCCAGAATATACCACCCCATATACTTGCAAGGACTTTAAAAGGGAGAGATTTAGTTTTAGCATCTAGGATAACGCTAAGACACAATAAAAATGCTGGTGTCATAGGAATTGCTTCTAATGCGAGTGCATGCCCACTATAAACCAAGGACAAGACATGTGGTAAAAAACTATATGAAATTGCTCCAAAAATAGCACTAAGATCAGAAGTGCCTTGACGCTTAATTAATTTGAAAGTAACAAAACCAGAAAGAACTAATGCTAAAAAATATACTCCAGCTACCCTAACACTACCTGTTAATGCAAGAATTGTGTTATAAAAATCAGGATTAGGAACATTAAAAATAAATCCGAGCCAATAATTTGGGATAAAATGATACCCTTGACCAGACAATAATGATCTTACAAGAACCTGCCTCATAGAGACATTATCATCGACCCCTTGTAGGATCATTCCTGAAAATGTTTCTCTAAAAAGAATTCCAATTAATAATAATAAAATTCCTGATAATAATACATAATATCTACGTGACGTTTTCATAAGATCCTCATTAATGATTTTTCATAAAGTTATTTTTTATTATTTTATTAGGGTTGAAAAATTATTGAATTTTCATTTTATCTATTTCAATGTTTTCTAATTATGCTCAATAACTATAGATCTCTTTTTGATAAACACAGCAAATTATTAAAAATAATTTTGGTAAATTCTTACAACAGAATCTTTATATAAGTTTGTTTATTTAAAAAGTAAAATTTTTGCTAAAATTCTTTTGATAATATAATTTGCTCCCATCAGATAAAAGTAAGGCAATAATTTTTTCTTGATACATAAGTCTATACAATCCTTTTTGTAATGGTGGAGCATCATAATATTTTGAAATTAATGGTTTTCCATGGATCAGATAATCTATATCTCCTAGCCATTCAACTGCTGGTAAAAAACTAATGGCTATTTCTGGGGAAATGAGTTTTTTTAACCACTCTTCTGGGAATTTTTTTTCTACCATAGTTTTTTTAGTATATTGCTTGACATAAAAATCGATATTAATAGTATCTTCAATATTAATCCCACCAGACATAGTTCTTTGTAAAAAGATAAGATGCCCTCCTATTCCTAAAAGACTAGCAAGATCTCTTGCAAGAGATCTGATATACGTTCCAGATCCACAATGTACGAGAGCTGAAATTTGTTTTAATATAGGATCATAAGAAACATTCTCCCAAGAATAAACCATTACATCTCTAGCTTTTAGCTCAACTTTTTTTCCTTCTCGTGCCAGATCATAAGCTCTTTTCCCGTCTACTTTTAGAGCCGAATATTGAGGGGGAATCTGAGAGATTAGTCCCGTAAGTAGGCTGATTTTTTGATTAATCTGCTCCAAAGAAATCTCAGGCACAAGATAATTCTCAAGGATTTGTCCATCTTTATCATCGGTATCAGTAGTTTGACCAAGTTGGATGATAGTGTAATATTTTTTAGAGGAATGAAGCAAAGGATCAAAAAATGCAGTACTATCATTAATCAATATAGGAAGCACACCACTAGCCATTGGATCTAATGTGCCGCCATGACCGATCTTTGAGATACCAGTTTGTTTTTTAATAATACGAATGACATCAAAGGATGTAATGCCTGAAGGTTTATAAATTCCTAAGATACCACTAATCATGCCTACCTCAATATTTTTATATCTATCAATTATAACGAGATTACTCAAAAATATCAAACTATCATCTTCTTTATGACGCTAATTTTTGTATTTTTTTTCAAAAAAACGTATACTATAGATTAAAATATAAGATTTTTATTATTAATGAGGTTATTATGCCTGCATCACATATTATCGAACGGATCAAAAATATTGAAGGACGTATCCAAGAGATCCAAAATATCACTAAAACTAAAACTCCGAAAACAGAAAAACCAAGTGAAACACCAAAAAACACTGAGAAATTTTCTGATATTTTAAAAGAAGTTATGGATAGCAAATCTTCTAGTACTTTAGATATAATGAGTGATTCATCAGCTAATAATTCTTCTATCAGCAACAATCTACTAAACAACAAGATCGATAATCTTATATCAGAGTTTAAAAAAAATGGTGTTATGCCTACAACTACGCCGACGCCTTTGCCTAAAAATATGATTGATTCATCTAATCCTGGCACTTGGGATCAGATCATTAAAAAGGCTGGGTCTGAGTTTGATATTGATGAACGTTTAATCCATGCCGTAATTCAAGCAGAATCAGCTTATAATCCACAAGCCGTTTCCCGTGTCGGAGCACAAGGCTTAATGCAGTTAATGCCTAATACAGCTAAAGAATTAGGAGTGACCGATTCTTTTAATCCCGAACAAAATATTATTGGTGGCACAAAATATCTCAGAGAGATGCTTAATTATTATAAAGGAGATCTCACTAAAACATTAGCTGCGTACAATGCTGGTCCCGACGCAGTGGATCGTTCTAACGGAATACCACCTTATCGTGAAACTCAAGAATATGTCCCTAAGGTATTAAATTATTATTACAACCTTCGACATCAGAACTAAAATGAAAAGAGGCTGAATTATGCATTCTTGGAAACGAGTACTATTCTTATTAATTATTAATATTTTACTTATTGCATTTACCTTCTATTTTTTTGATTATATGCGTATTTTTGATTATCGACGCTTGTCTTCAGGATTACGTGGGAAAACAAATGCTTTTGCTCCAAAATTGGAAGATCCCTTATTACTCGAAAAAGAAGAACTTTCTAAAAAATGGGAAGCATTGACTATTAAAGAGACAGAAATCTTAAATGCTCAGACAATAGTGGATAATACTCGAGTAACTCTTCAAGAAGATCTCACTAAACTTGCAGAGCAACGAGAAGCCTTTCTTAATGACCAAGCATTAATCACACTCAAACAAGAAGAAAAAAATACTTATGATATTAAGATTACAGATGTTGCAACACAAATTGCCGGTATGCCTCCACAAACAGCCGCAGAATTATTAAATTTACAAGACGATCTTCAAGTAGTTGATATCTTCAAAAAAATGGATCAGCTTGCTGAAGAAAATGGTCAAGCTTCCACTGTTCCTTTTTTGCTCACACTTTTAGCAAGAGAAAAAGCTGCCCGTGTTCAATCACTCATGCTTATCAACGAAACTCCCTAAAAACTTCTTATCTATTTTATAAAAATATTAATCCAAATGATTTGGTATAAAGAATTTAATCTAAAAACTGTAGTTAAAATAAAAACTCCTAGAATTTTTAGGAGTTTTTTGTGTTAGTTGTAGTTCATTAGTTAAAAAGCGAGTCTACTTGAGAAAGTAAAATATGTACTTTTGCAGGAGTCGAAGCTTCTGCAATAAGTCTAAGAATAGGTTCTGTATTTGAAGAGCGTAAATGAATCCAAGATCCATCTTCCATATCCATTCTCAGTCCATCGTCTTTATGTACAATTGCTGTTGGGAAGATATGGTGCATTTGTTCAAATAAGACATCAATATCACCTGAAAAAGTATATTTTTCTTTTTTCATTGTTACAGAAGGAAGATTTGCTACAATTTCAGAAAGTTTTTTCTTAGTTCTAGCCATCAATTCTAAAATTAAAGCAATACCCATCAAGGAATCTCTAGCTGCATTGACTTTAGGATAAATAACTCCACCATTCCCTTCGATACCGTAAAAAGCTTTTGTCTCTTTAATTTTTTTTACAACATTTGCCTCACCTACTTTAGAACGGAATATTTTTCCACCAAATTCTTCATTAAGCAAAGCTCCAGCACTGGAAGTACTCATATTAAGGACAATATCTCCACGCTCTCCACGCTCTAAAAGTCCTTTAAGTGAAACAACAGCTGTTAATTCTTCACTAAGAACTAAACCTGTTTCATCAGCAATTACTAAACGATCTGCATCAGGATCTTGAGCAAAAGCCACATCTACTTTGTGATTTATCACCAAATCTTTTAAGTGGGTCAAATGCTCTGGAGTAGGCTCAGCAACCCGTTGAAAATGACCATGAGGCTCATCGTTAATATAATAAGCTTTAACACCAAAAAACTTAAATAGTTTTTTGGTAGAAACAGATCCTGAACAATTCACAGGATCCAATAATGCTGTTAATCCAGAATTTTTAATCAAATTAACATCAACATTAGCACAAATAACTTCAAGATGCTGATCAAGTACGGTATTATT
>JBOFDR010000171.1:0-4518 GCA_051647205.1 Brevinema sp.
ATTTTTGCCTGCAGATGCAAAGACCCTTTTATTAGGGAGTTTTCCTCCTGCTATTGAAAAATGGCGTATGAATTTTTATTACCCTAATTTTCAAAATGATATGTGGCGTATTTTGGGTGAAGTTTTTTTTGATGACAAAAATTATTTTCTTCTTGATCAAGATCATTTTGATCAACACAAAATCGAACAATTTTTGATAGAACAAAAAATAGCTGTTGCTGATGCAATAAAAAAGACATCTCGTTTAGAAAATAATGCTTCAGATAATAACTTACAAGTTGCGGAATATTTAAATTTTCATGAAGTACTAAAAAAAATCCCCTATTGCCAACGTATTGTAGCAACAGGCGGATTAGCATCAGATATTATTTGTAGTTATTTTAGAATCAAAAAAATTAAGAAAACTGGCGAATCTGCATCAATTAATATTGATGGAAAAAATATTGTGATCATTCGTGCACCATCTTCTTCTCGAAGAAATGTGAATACTGCAGGTAAGTATAAAGCCTATGTTCAAATTTTTAAGAATAGTTCTAACTAATAGTCTTTTGAGAAATGATCTTCCATTGATTGTTAAATTTTTCAAGCATATAGTCTACACGAATTGTTTGAGATTTTATTTCTTTTAATTCTTTTGCCTCAATTTGATTAGGAAGAGATTTTTGAGAAACATTTGCTTTTACTTTCCATATAGTACTAACAATAGTCACCTTACGTCCTTTAATTTCATGCTCTTGACTTTTTTCAATATTCCAAGATTCGACCAACTGATATTCAGCAATTAAGGACTCTTTAGAATGTTTTTTGTTATTGATAGAATCAATTAGTTCTTTGGTTTTACGTAATTCTGAATTTTCAGTTATTGATAATAATTGTTCTATTTTTCCACTCATGAGTGAATTAATAGCATGAGTGACGATAGATTTTGGTTCATTAGGAACATTTCCAAATATTATTGCTGGTATTGCTAATACGATAAAGATGCATTTTTTCATGATATTCTCCTGATTGTTACTCTTTTTTATCGGAATTTTTGAATAAATAATAAGTTTCAAATGAAAAACTTTTTGATCATTTAATTGAATTATTTAAAATAATTTGTTATGATATATAAAAATCACTAGAAAAACTAGGAGTTCAAAATGAATAAAAATATGATTCTGATGCTTTGTACCACTTTAGTTGGTGGAGCCATTTTAGGTTCTATAACCACTATGCTTATATCAAAAAAGTCATCTAATCAACAATTTTCTAATATTCTTGCATTATCTGAAATCACATCACTTTCTGATAATTATTTAGCAAAAGTAGAAAAATATGGTATTTCGTTAGAAGATTATACCAACACTCTTAATGAAGTGATAAAAAATCTTCCTGTTGAGCAATTGGCACAATTGGAAGGAAATGAAGCTCTTTTTAATGCAAATATTTTTGAATCATTAATTAATCAAACTGTAGTCGTTGCTACAGCTGTTGAAGAAGGTTTTTTAGAAAAGCCAGAAAATCTTAAATTATTCCGTAATGCTGCTCAGCAAGCACTTTTAAATCTCTATATTGCACAAAATGCACCTTCAGACACTAATGCATTTACTCCTTCTAAAGCTCAAATTGACCAAGCTTATAGGCAGTTTGGTCCTGAATTTTCAGCAAGAGGGCTCAATGCTAGTCAAGCAAGAGAATATATTGTGGCTCAATTAGTTCAACAAAATCGCCAACGTTGGATCTTGGAATTTATGTCTAAAATTCGTGAAAAGTTCAGAATTGAAAGAAATGAAAACCAAATGAAAAACCAAAATATTAGTTCAAGCCCTACTGGTGCAACACTATAATTTTGCGTTATGCGAAATATTATTCTTTATATTGCCCAAAGTTTGGATGGTTATATTGCTTCTCCAGATGGTTCTTTGGATTGGCTCCCTCAGGATTTTGATCCTGTTTTTGCTCGATCTTATGAACAATTATGCGAGCGAACAGATACAATATTGATGGGTAAAAAAACTTTTGAACAGATTAATACTATATTAAGTCCTGATCAGTGGCCATATCCAAATCATCTTAGTTATATTTTTACCTTAGACCCTAAATTGATTGTTGTTAAAGATGCTTGTGTTTTTGAAAAATATATTCATATTATTAAAGAGTTAAAATATCAAGAAGGGAAAGATATTTGGCTTCTTGGTGGTTCAAAAATTGTAGAATATTGTTTACAAGAAGATCTTATTGATGAATTTATCATTACAACAGTACCAGTTATTATTGGGCAAGGGATTCGATTATTTTCTAACATTAATCATCAAATTAATTTATCTCAACACGAAATTATTTCTAACGATAAACTTATACAAATCAGTTATAAAAAACTCTCATCATGATGAGAGTTTTTTATTTAGCTGACTTTATTGAGGTATCTAATGTCATTAATTATTCGAACGAAGCCGAGTGAATAGATCCAGCCACTCTTCAGGAGTGATTGCATCAGGTCTCTTTTTACAGATCGGATCAGTAGTAATCGGATCGTCTTTCCATAGGCTGTTAGCAAGATTGTTAGCAAGGGTTTTTCGCTTAGCATGAAAACAAGATTTAATGAATTGAGCAAACTTTGATTGATCAAGATCAGTTTCTTTTTTAGTAATTTTAATAACAAGAGAATCCACTTTTGGCTCAGGGAAGAAATTACCTTTACCAACAAAAAATAGTTTTTCAATCTTTAGAAAATTTTGAACAATAACAGATAAAGGTCCATAGTTGGAGCTTGCAATACTTGCCTCCATTCGATCAGCAAATTCTTTTTGAAGCATCAAAATACCTACCTTAAAAACACGATGCTCAATAATATGTTTGATTGCTTCACCAGAAATAGAGTAGGGTAGATTAGAAATAAAAATATACTCATCATTTTCAGGATATTTGTCCCATGTTAAAAAATCCCCATGGATCTGTAGAACATTAGGGTGGACAAATTTGGATTGTACTAAACTAAAGACACCTTTATCAATCTCAAGAGAAATTGTTTTACCTCGCTCAGCTAAGATAACAGTTAATGCACCTAGACCAGTACCCACCTCAAAATAAGTTTGTCCATCTTTTAGAGATGGAGTTGCATTGACAATTTTTTCAGCACTAGATCGATTGATCAAGTAATTTTGACCACGATTTTTTGATAGATATAGACCGTTGTCGTTGAGTAAGGATTTAATATTTTGGATACCAAAAGGATCGTATGACATGATATTCTCGATAAAGATGTTATTTTAATATATTTTACTTTTTTTTAGTAACTTAATCAATAGTTTTAAGAGGTATTTTTTTATTTTAAGTGTTTTTCTTGTTAAGTATTTTTTTTTTTGTTATAATATGATACTTTATTGCTAATAAGGTGTAATATTATAATAATTCAATGAGAGGAATTATGGGCGAAAAAGTGACCTATCGATTAACGCTATCTTATGAAGGATCAGAATTCAAAGGGTGGCATACACAAAAAGAATTTGCTTCTGTGCAGACGACGCTTAATGAAGTACTTTCTTCTTTATATAAAAGAAAAATATTTTGTTGGGGATCAGGGCGTACTGATTCTGGGGCACATGCATTAAGTTATACTGCTCATTTTCGGACGCATGATGATATGATACCAAGAGATAAATTATCTCAAGTCCTAAACAGTAAACTACCACCTAGCATTCGAGTTTATGATGCATATTTAACTGATAATAATTTTCATGCTACTTTTACTTGTAAGGCAAGAAGCTATTGTTATTTTATGTGGACAGGGGATATTTTACCACCTCGATTTTACAAAAAAGCCCACCATGAACCTATGCCTTTTGATCAAGAGTTATTAAAAAAAGCAGTTAAAAAGTTTTCAGGGACACGTGATTTTGCACAATTTTGTTATGGTTATTCTCCTGCGGAAAGAGCAAAAAAAACGACTGTTCGTCGTTTGGATTATTTTCGTATAAAGATTATGCCTAACTATATGATTTTTTTCATTCAAGGCGAAGGTTTTTTGAGAGGCATGATTCGAACCTTAATAGGGACAAGTATTTCTGTAGCTAAAGGTATCATGGTTTTGGAAGATATTGATCGATCTTTAGCTGGGAAACCGCTTCCAAATAAGCTATGGAAACCTGTCCCTGCAGAAGGCTTATATTTTAAAAGAGCTCATTATTAATAATTAAAAAGGCAACAATATTGTTGCCTTTTTTTTAGGGATTGATTATATTGTAATCAAAGCTGACCTAGTTCTCCAAAGAAGAGGTTTTTATCTCATAAATATTATTGAATAAAAAATTAACGACGAGCATCAGCAAGTTCTAAAATAATCTTATCAATTTGTTTTTTGAGATTGATATCTTGAGGGAGTTTATCTTCAATTTTTCGAGAAGAACGGATCACCGTGCTGTGTGCCTTACCAAAAACAGTTCCAATTTCTGTAGAAGTAAAATTAGTATGCTTAGATGCAATAAACATCGCAATCTGACGAGGATGTGCAAATGCATTTAATTTGCTGTTAGATTT
>JBOFDR010000172.1:0-4552 GCA_051647205.1 Brevinema sp.
TTCCTTTGTTTACTTTATTAGAAAAACACATGCCCACATTATTAATGATTGCCGTTCCACAGTCAGGTCCTAAAGTAAGGAGATTTTTTTGATAGCAAGATCTTTGACTTTTACTTCATCTTCAATAGATATATTATCACTGAAAATCATAATGTTTTTACCTGCATTTAAGGCTTTAATGGATTCCCTAGCCACATGTGCTCCAGGAATAGAGAAAATAACAAAGTTAGAATCTTCTATTTCAGCCATTGCTTGACTAGTAGAGGTAAAAGTTTGTCGCTTATCCTTAGAACCTTTAGCTTTTTTAGTATTCATAAGATTTTCAATAGCTTCTAAAACAGCTTCTTTAGCAGAATCATCATTCAGCTGAAATGCAATAACCAAATCAGAAGGAGTCGCTTGAGCAAATCCATTTTCATCAAATCCAAGATTTTTAAGAATATCAATATTTATAGGAGTAGCCATAGCTACAACATTCTACAACTCGATCGATTGACTTTACTGCTTTTGTGATTGTCATTAATTTCACTGAATCATAATACGTATTTTTTTTAACAATAATAACATTTGACATAAAAATATTCCTCTTTAAGTTAATCTTTTAAGATAATATTCTCTTTTTTCTTATAGAAGAAAGAGAATATAAAGACTGCAGCCATCATTACATATCCAAGAGTAATTGGAAGTCCTACCCCTATACCAATAACGGTGGAGTGCATCAAACCAAAGTAAGCAAGAGCTCCTGATACTAGTGAGTAAATAGCAGCTTTTTTGAAATCTTTATCAATAGCAAATATCATGATAGAACAAAGCATCATTGATACAAGAATATTTGCTGCTCCTGCATTTTGCCAGCCAATAAAAGGAATACCTATTTTTGCCAACTGATCGATCACTTCAGGAGTAATAGCTACATCTAGAGCACCTAAAGCATTTTTAATTTGGAGAATCATATAATCTGCAATAAATGGCATAATCGATACAATGACTGCTGGGTAATGGCGAGATTTTGTTTCAGCCATTGCTTGTTGTCCGATTACAGATCCAATATAGACAAGTATTGGTAAGAGAGCTATTAAAGAAATAGAAGAAGAAATAACTTGCATAACTCCTAAAAATCCTAAAACTAAGATCGTAATACCTGTCATCCATGAATATCCAATACGTGCACCAGTTGCTTTCCAACCAGGATGTCCAATATAAATAATTGTTGGGACAACATTCCCGAAAAAGCAAGAAATAATAGTCAAGATAGCAGGTACAGAAAGTGCTTCTACAGGATGATAATGTTCTCCACTAACTGCAGCACTTTCAACGTTATCCAAGCTTTCAAGAAAATCATAGATTGCCAAAGGAATCGCTGCAGCTACAAATGGTCCAAGTAGTTCAAAACCCATTGTAAAATATTTTAAAGGAATAAGGGTTGGGAACGCAGGATTAATATTAGAAACGCTCTCTTTAAATGCTTCGATATCCATATAACCAGTTGCCCATGCCAAAGTTGTTCCAACAATAATAGTTAGTAAACCAGATGGGATTTTTCCAAAAGATTTACCAGCTAACCACCCCACAACAACAATTGCAAAACAAAGTAGTCCAATATAAGGAGTAGTAAATACTTGACCAAATGGTCCCATAGAAATATAAGTAATCGCAATACCTGCTAACGATGCTAGCAATGCTTGTCTAGGGATATATTTTTGGATAAAAGGGCCAATAAAAGCACCAATCAACATAATAATACCTTGAAGTAAGTTCCACACGATACCGACAGACCATGCTATTTCCCAATCTTTTGTTTGAAGGAATATAGGAAGCATAATACCAAAGCTGACAATAAAATAATGTGGTACGCTAACACCATAAGGCATTGCTGTAACAAATGTATGACCTGTCGAATCTGCTAAACGTTTTGCCATCCATGCTAGATAAATATTACCTAAACCAACCGCTAGTAATAAAGCTGGAGCTATTTTTCCAAAAACAATTTCTGTAGGCATTTGAATCGCAAATGCAAAGAGGCCAATTGCAGCTAAAAGATTTGTTAAACTATTGGTAAATAAACCAAAAAATCCACTAATATCACCTGTTTCAAAATAAGGTGTTGTTTTTTGTTGCTTAGACATTACTTCACTCCTTCAAATGCCTTAATAACTTCTTCAGAAGATGTTACCCATCCAAAAATTCCTCCTTGCTGAGAAATCATACGGCATGAATCTTCATGATCACGCACATCAAATGCTGCTGAACAATCTTTTAATAAAGCACATTTAAACCCTCTATCATTTGCTTCACGAATTGATGTCTGAACACATACATACGTGGTTACACCAGCAAAAAATATATGTGTAATACCTCTTGTATGAAGGATAGTTTCGAGATCTGTTGCATAGAATGCACCTTTTCCAGGTTTATTGATTACAGGCTCACCCGTAATAGGATAAAGTTCTTCAACAATATCATGACCTTTTTCACCACGAATCAAGATGCGGCCCATAGGCCCTTGATCACCAATACCAGCGCCACCCTTTTTACCACATGCAAGTTTGTTTGGAAAGAGATCTGAAAGATCAGGGCGATGTCCTTCCCTTATATGAATAACAAACATTCCTTTACTACGTGCAAATTCAAGGAAGCGTTTTACTGTAGGAATAATGTTTTTAGTTGCAGAAACATTATTACCAAGTTTTTCTCCAAAACCACCTTCAACACAAAAATCTCTTTGCATATCAATAATAACTAGAGCTGTGTGTTTGACATCAAAATCAAAACTATAAGGTTCTGCTTTAACACTAACAATAGGATTCATATATTTCTCCTATTTAAATGGTTCAATGTTTTTTCAGTTCATGAAAATATTTTATTAAAATAAATAATCCAATAATAAGATACCCTATGGTAATATCTATCAAAGCACCTACTTTTATATTGAGAGAATGAATAATCCCAACATATGAGAAAAAAGCTAGTAATAACGAGACAAGAACTGCCTTAAGCCATTCATGATCAATAATGAAAATCACTAAACTACTTAATAACATTCCACTAAGAACAGACCCCGACCCCAAAATTACAAAACCATTATAAGGGATATTGCTTGCAGTAAATAATGCTATATCTATGTTTTGAGGATTTAATCCTGCAACGTTAAGGGTAGAGTTAATAAGTTGAAGACCCCGTGCAGCAAACCATGGAATCAAGGCGAATAAAACAGCTGGGTAATATTTTTGTTCTACATGAGAAAATGCTTGTTCTGTGATAGTGATTCCAATATAAATAAGAATTGGGTAGATTGCCACTAAGGGAATAATTGACATTAAAATTGGGATGACAGAAATTGATGTCAGTAGTAGCAATGTTGTTCCACATGCTAACACATAACCACGTTTTGCGCCGATATTTTTCCAACCAAGGTGTCCAATATAAACAGCTGTTGGAAAAGGAGCTCCAAACAGTGCTGCTACAATAGATGAAACACCATCACCTATCATTGTTATCGTAGTGTTAAAATGATCTCCAGATGTACTAGCACTTTCTAGATTATCCATTGTCTCAAAAAAATTATACAAACCTAAAGGAATAGCAGAAAGAATAAATGTCGATGCTGTGAGTATTTCTTTACTTGTAATATTAAAAGAAAATACTGGGAAATTCACTGAAAAATATGTGAATGATTGGGTAATTTTTGGAATATCCATATGACCTATAATAAAAGACATAAAGATCCCGAAAAAGATAATTAATAAAGCCGTTGGGATTTTTGAGAGAAAAGAACTTTTCCCAACCCATGTAATCAAAATAATAACTAAACTAACAAAACCAATATATGGCATTTGCCATGTTTCAAGTGCTGGATTTATTGAGATAAAGAGAAGTGAAGCTCCCGCCAAGGTGCCCAACATTACTGCCCGAGGGATCATTTTTCGAACTGCATTTCCAAAAAATGCTCCAAAAAGCTCAATCAGACCTTCAATAAAAGCCCAAATAAGACCTACTTTCCATGCAAATTCTGCATCATTAGTCGACCAATAAACAGGACCAATCACTGCAAAAGTAATTAAAAACATGTGTGGTACACTTGGTCCTACAGGCATAGCAGTAATCTGAGAAAAATCTTTACCTTCTTTCTCCTGCTTTTTAGCAAATTAATAGGCAATATAAGTATTAAACAAAGATGCACAAAAAATAGATAATCCAATCGCAGGAATAATTTTATAAAAAACTAACGCGACAGGTAACTTAATAGCATAAATTAAAAGTCCTGATAAAGCTAAAATATTAGTTAAATTATTAAGAAGTAACCCTAAAAAACCATTCCACTCATTATCATCCCATGATAAAAAACTGACTTTTGTCAATATTTTCTCCTGTTTTTTATTCAATTATTAATAATTATTTATGTAGACTATAATATATCAATCTGTATTATTAATATATAATAGTCATCATTATTTTTACAGTCAATTTTATAGTTATTTTTAATTTAAGTATTTATGATTTTATCGTTTATTATAAATATTAAATCACTATATAATTAAAATAATTTTACATT
>JBOFDR010000173.1:0-14016 GCA_051647205.1 Brevinema sp.
TCTTTATGATATATATAAGATCTCATCAGATCACTTTTCAATATGCAGAAGGTGAAAAAATTGCTTACTTTGGTGTAGATCAACATGATAAGATGGTTTTCAAAGACAATAATTCTTTTTAGTAAATTAATTAAAAAAAGCTTACCTTAGAGATAAGGTGGGATTTTTTGTATATATCTAATTTAGTATTATTGTTTTCAAAATAGATATTACCAAAATCATGATATAAGCAATCTCTGCTATCATTATTTTTACTTATTTATCAGTGATTGACAAAATAGTATATAAATTATATACTATATATGAGGTGATTTACTAAAACTCATAATAAATATATTCAGATAATCAATACTTCCGACTTGAAATATAAATTTTAATTAGATTTTAATTAATAAGAAAATTCATGTTCTAGGAGAAATATCATGAATAATAGGTTTTTAATTGCTACAGCATGTATTATTAGTGTGATTAGCTGTTCTACTGCTCAACAATTACGAGAAACTTCAGGAATTTCAGACAATCCAAATAAGCCTGGGAATCCTGAAAAGATCAATGCTTTTGTTAAAAAATTTGTCTCTGGTTATGCTCCTATTGCAGGAGCTGTCGTTTCTATCGATAATATTTATTCTATACACATAGAATCTTGTACGAAATTTAAAACTCATAATACTGGTACATCTATTGATAAACCAGTATTAGTTTTTAATGCTCATAATCCAAATGCTACAGGAGATCAAATTATAAGCATTCGCATGGATGAAAATCCTTTAACTGATCCTAAATTTGAGATCACTTCAGCCACTACAGCAAATTTCTATCTCACATTCGAAATGGCAAATGGTATGACAATCGATAAAGAAATTGCAATTAAAATTATTGAAGATAAATTATACCTTGATAAAGTAGCTGTAGGTACTAAAAAAGCAATAAACTATGATATTGAATTCATTAAAAAAGTTGCTGATAAATTCTCATTTAAACGAAGACCTCTTGATCCATCCAATCCAGAAGGCGAACAAACATATAATTTAATGGGTGGTCCGTTTAGACCAAATGGAGATCATCACGATATTATATCTCAACGTCTTCAAGTTACTTTTGAATATGCTGAGACCGAAAATTTAGCTCATTATAGAACTCTTCATGGATGGAAACCTGTCACATTAGAATTCATTGGTGCAGATAAATGGGATGGTCATGTTCTACGATATATAAATGAAGACGGATGCACTAATTCATGGGTATTATCAGATACTCCAGAAAGAAATCCTGATCTAACTCCAGATTATAATAAAGAATTTATTAGTAGGGTTCAGGATAAATATGTATTTCATAGAACAATAAACAATGGTAAACCTAAGTATACAGCACCATTAGGTATGCCTTTCCGACCAAATGGAGATCTTCACGATGTTTATCAACAAGGATTCCAGATTACTTTTGAATATGCTGAGACCGAAAATTTAGCTCATTATAGAACTCTTCATGGATGGAAACCTGTCACATTAGAATTTATTAGTGAAGATAAATTCAACAAACATGCTGCACGATATACCCACTCTAATGGAAAAGTATACACCTATATATTATCAGATTTTGATGAAATATTGGATGAATTAACATCTATAGATCCTAAAGATTTTTTAAATTCTATTAACGGACAATATGTATTCGAAACAGCACTTTCAGATCCTAGTAGGCCTAATAGTGAACTCATATACATACCATTAAATACTCAGTTCGACGCAAAGGGAAATCTTTTTGGATCAGATCCTTATTTCCAAATATTTTTTGATAAACAACTTAATCATAGTAACGCTATATATTCAAATGCTAATGGTTCTGAAGTACGTATAGCTTGGAAAACAAATGACAATTGGCAAGCAGTATCATATGAAATACAGTACGCAAAAGATAAAAAAAGAACATTCATATTATCAGAGACTCCTAGCTTTCAATTACCTAGAGAGAAATTTATAAGTAACCTAGCTGGTAAATATATATTTGAAAGAAAATTGATAGGAAACAAGACAGTTTATATACCATGGAATGGATCTTTTGAGTCAAATGGTGATCTTCTAAATACTCAAGATCCACAATATCACATAAAATTTACATGTTTAAGGGATTATAAAGATGGTAAGTATAAATTTGTTAACCATAACAATTACAAACCAATTCTAAGATTTATGGGTAAAACCGATAATTTCAACAATGGTATATTCGATGAGTTTTCCTACATGTTATGGAAAGACAGCCGTAGTCCTATAGAATTAGTATTATCTGATGATCCAAATTATAGAATAGATCAACGACCATAAAAATAACATACAAAATAAAAAGCTCACCTTAGAGATAAGGTGAGCTTTTTTGTGTATATCTATTACTTTTCCACAATATATCTTTATTAATAAAATCCCCACGATTAATTGTGGGGATTTTTGAGAAAAATTGTTTTAAGAGTTATGGAGTAAATGTTCCAATAAGATCTTGTGGTTTAAAAATAATATTTCTTTTTGATTGAGAGGGCTTACTTATAGCATCTACAACACGAACTTTACCTTGATATAGTCCGTTTTCATTAGTATGAATCCCAGAATCGCAGATAAGAATACCTACATAAGATCCTGTATAGCGGGTATAGTATGCTTCTCGATCGGAACGAGCTGAATCAAAACGATAATAATTTGTATTATCATTAGGAAGTATTATTTTAAAATTTCCACTAACAGGATCAATTTCAATAACTTCTCCAGCATTATAAATAGTCCTAGAAGCTAATTTTGCTCTCCATGCATCTGCTTTTTCAACTACGCAGGAATAGTACAAGCTCCTAAAAACAGTAATAATAAAAAGGTTTTTATATTTTTCATTAAATCCTCTTAGTTTAATATATTTTGTTTTTTTGCTTCTTTTTTTTCCTGCATAGTACGAATAGATAGTTCAGAAGCACGACGAGCGGTTTTTCGATAGTCTTTTTTAGAGAATGTATGGCATGATAAAAATCAAAGCCAAATCACCAGTTAATATGGATCGCATGATGAGGGATATGAAATTCACCTATGTAAGGATGACCATTTTTTTGATTTATTCCTGAATAAGGAATCTGTGCGTAAGCAGCAGTGTACTTGAGTTCCAATAATATTGAAAAATAATCAAAAAGTGGAATACGAAGTTGTAAAGCAATTTGTCCACCTAATCCAGCTACCATAAACCCAGCACGATCAGAAGTACCATTATAGATACCATCAATATTTAATTCTGGATGTGCAATAACAGGTCCCAAACCAAAACGAAAAATCAACTCGACTCCCTTTTGAGCAAAAAATGTATAAGCATATGTAAAAAGCAGTAAGTTATATCCATAAGAAATATCCATATGTCTAATATGATTGTCAGTATTTACAAGAAAAATTTTCTAATGAATCCACTCTGCACCAATCGCCCAAGTGTGTTTATTATTCCAAACCTCAATACGAGTTGCCCAATAAGGAGAATCAGATAGAACAGTGAAAGCACGTGATTCCCATTGAGGATAATAAATAACCGGTACTCCAAGACCGTATTCTGTCATTGTTGAAGGAAGATTAAAGTTGTTCCCCCAAAATAACTCAAATTTAAGATTAGCTTTTATTGAAATTGTTAGTGATAAAAATATAGCTAGTAAAAAATATTTTTTCATTTATATTCCTTATATAGTAGATTAGATATTATACAATACATAAGTGGATTTTTCAATAAAAACCATATATCCACAACATTTATTGGGAGATATATAAATTTTTGATTCCTATTTATCTGGTACAATTACAATTGGTAATAGTCTACTAGTATAGTTTTTCTTAAAATAATAAAGAGACATATTGTCAGTAAATGCAGTATAGTTAACAATATAAAGACTATTAAATTTTTCTTTAGTTAAAGGTAGATGATCGAGTCCTTTTTGATCAGCCTTTTGATATTGTTCTAATATACGTTCATTAATACGAGTAGAAATAAATTCCATTCTTGTCAATGGTCGATGGTATATTACCATAAATTTTAATTTTGAAAATGCCCCTAGTGTTGATATGGCTAATCCTAAGATAATGGTTGGTAAGCTTAATAAAGCCCAGTATTTATTATGATTGTAACTATGTATTAAAAGATTCACGATAACAAGCCAAATAACCCACACTGCTTGATCAAAGTTAGTTTGTAAAATCGAAAGAATAAAGACACTGGCGAAACATGACATTAAAGCAGTTAGCACAAAATAACGTTCTTTATTACATTGACGAGATCGTACGATAGAAATCACTATGATCATTAAAATCATCATTCCAACAATCATAGTAATGATCCCTAAAGGAGAAGTGTAGCTAATAATATGCCCTAAAATCAATTTCGGATGAAATCTGTGAAAAAAATTCAGTCCATGTTGACCCACTCTGCTTCCCACTTGCCCTGTCAATAAAGTATTTCGTAGAAAAGCGTATAGTACAAAAGTAACAAATGTTTTGGTTAAAATTAACAGTCGTTTTTTAAGAAGAAGATTTTTTTCTTTAGAGAGGTATAAAAACAAAAAGAAAGTATATAGAGCCAAAATCCAAGGAGCATTATCATGAATCTGTGTACCCATATACACAAATACCAACCAAATCCCAAAGCTTTTTTCAAAGTTTTGTTCCATATAATCAGGTAGTTTGTGATAAAATATATAATGAATAAAAGGCACCCATGCAATTAATGTTAATACAAAACCACCATAAATCTGACTGGTACTTGTAAATTCTGCAAAAAGTTTTAGAAGATGAGGGGAAAAAAATATCAAAAGTAATAGAGCTTTTTTACCTGAGTTTTTAACATAATATAAAGAAACGAACCAAAGCATAGATGTAATAATTGTAGCCACAATACTATTTGCCATTTTTAATCCAGTGATGGGATCTTTTACCACTTCACCTAAAATTCCCCCAATAACTCTAGAAGTAAATACATGGATCCATTCACTAATATTTCGTCCAGGATGTAATTCAAAACTCCAAGTATAGATTTCTTGAACATGTCTTACCACAGTATACCACCAGTCATCTCCATAAATAGGAACGGCATAATAATAGAGTAAGATAAGTATTACTGATAGTATCAAAAAAATAGTATATAATATATTTATCAATGAGAATTTTTTTTCAAGATATTTCATTAGGTATTCCTTTATCAATTTTACTTATAATATTCTATTATTATAGGATAAAAGAATTGTTTAGGCAATATTTTATCTATATAAGCTTCAGTAGATTGTCAAAAAGTTTATCAAGAGTCTATTCTGATACCTTGATTTGACTTTATTAGTGACATCGTACTATAATATAAGGCATGCTATAAATACTAAGGAGCTAAATATGCTAGCACTTTTTTTTGATGCTGCTTCCAATGCATTTATCCAGGTTGGTAGCTTTGTGGCTATCACATTACTTATTTTTGGTTATATTAATTTTGTCAGTGGCGGACGTATTATTACGATTATCCAAGAAAAAAAGAAATTTCAAGTATTATTTGGATCTTTGTTAGGATTGACTCCTGGTTGTGGTGGAGCCATCCTGATTATGCCCTTATTTTTGAAGGGACAGATCACTTTTGGTACTGTTGTTGCAACTCTTGTTGCCACGATGGGCGATGCAGCTTTTGTGCTCTTAACAACACTACCTAAAGATTTTTTGATCATATCCCTTATTTCATTAATCGCTGCTCTAATAACAGGCTATACTATAGATTTTTTTGGTATTGGTGCCAAGCATACCCCAGTATCAGAAAAGACTCTATCATACAATAAGATGTTTCAACAAGAGCAAACTAAGTTTATTGATCAAACTATTTCAACGCCAATCTTAATTAGTAAATTCCAATCAGCAGTGTATTTTTTTAGACATCATATTGCATTTGTGATTTTTTGGACTTTTGCTCTTTTAAGTCTTCCTTTAGGGATTATGAATCTCTTACAAATTGATTTTAATAATGATTTTCCTATCAAAAATCTAGGCATAATTGGGGTTTTTGGTACCATCTTCAGTATTATTTATAGTATTATCACCAAAAAAATCCTTTGTGACGATATTCTACCTGAAATCAAAAGTAAACAAAATTCCTTACATGAAACTCTTATTCATAATGCTGAAGAAACTGCTTTTGTAGTAATGTGGGTGTTTTTTGCATTATTTTTCTATGAAATATTTGCTACTTATCTGCACGGTCAAGAATTTATTGATTTTATCATCAGTAAAAATGGTTATCTTGGCGTTATAGGTGGAGTATTGATTGGATTGATTCCAGGTTGCGGACCTCATATTATTTTAACAACGCTATATATTCAAGAAGTTATTCCCTTTTCTGTATTAATTGCTAATGCAATCTCTAATGACGGGGACGCCTTATTTCCTTTACTTGTAATGGATAAAAAATATGCTTTTTTTGCTTCAATATACAGTACAATACCAGCATTGATTATTGGAACTACGGCCTATCTGTTAGGATTTTAAAATTTTTCACATAAGGATCAATCATGAATCTTAAATTTTTCAACAGTTTAAGTAAACAAATAGAATCATTTTCTGATAAAATAAATAATAAAAAAATATCTCTCTATTCGTGTGGACCTACGGTTTATGATTATGCACATATTGGAAATATGCGTACTTTTTTGTTTGAAGACTTGTTAATCAGAAGCCTCAAAGCTTTTGGTTATGAGATCGATCATGTACGAAACATAACAGATGTGGATGATAAGACTATCGCATCCTCAATTCAACAAAAAATTTCCCTTAAAGCATTTACAAAAAAATATACAAATCTTTTCTTTCAAAATCTTAAAGAGCTTGATTTTGATCAAAAAAACACAAGATACCTCAACGCGACTGAGTATATAGATAAGATGATTATCTTGATTGAAAAACTCATTCAAAAAGGTTTCGCTTATGAAAAAACAGATGGAGTATATTTTCGTATTTCTTCTTTTGATAGTTATGGTGATTTCAAAGGTCTTGATCTCGAACATATTTCACAAAATATTTCTGTCGACAATCAAGAGTTTTCTAAAGAAGAATATGGTGATTTTGTGATCTGGAAAAAACATAAAGAAAGTGATGGCTCTGTTTTTTGGGACAGTCCTTGGGGGAAAGGAAGACCTGGCTGGCATACAGAATGTGCAGCAATTGTACAAGATTGCTTTACCAATGGTGTAGATATTCACACGGGAGGCATAGATCTACTATTTCCTCATCATACCAATGAGAAAGCACATTGTGAATGCCTTTCTCAAAAACCAATGGCCAAATTTTGGCTTCATGCAACACACCTGTTAGTAGATAATAAAAAAATGAGCAAAAGTCTTGGCAATTTTTACACTATTAAAGATCTTCAAAAAAAAGGATTTTCGAATCGCACCGTGAGATTTTATCTAATGACAGGAGCTCATTATCAGACTCCTCTCAATTTCACACTTGAAGGACTTTCTGGGAGTGATTCAGCATTAAAAAGAATAGATAATTTTATTCATGAACTTAATAAAAAACCTAGCTTAGGAGATTCCATCTCTTTAAAAGAAAGATTTATGCATCATTTGGCAGACAATCTTAATATTTCTGCTGCAATGGGTGAAATATTCTCTCTAATTAATGAGTATTATAAAAATTCATCTCTAAACTCGGATACGATATTAAATGATCTTAAAGAAATTAATAAGGTTCTTGCAATTTTTAATTTTGATGAAGAAGTAAGTTTAGATCCGTTTATTCAAAAATTATTTGATCAACATATTATCGCTCGACAAGAAAAAAATTGGGCAGAATCTGATCGTCTTAGAGATAAACTTCTGAGCTTAGGATTTGAAGTCCGTGAAACAAAAGAAGGCACTATCATTAGAAAGATCTAAAAATAAAAAAATCTTCGTCAAAGACGAAGATTGGTTATAAAAAAGTTTAATGAAGATTAAGCCGTTTGATTCGACTATGAAAATTTTTAAGCGCATCTGAGATTGAGCGATAGTTCTCCTCAGCAAGATCTTCTTTACGGAAAATTGATCCTTTAACACCCACTGCTTTTACCCCATATTGGAGCAATTCTAACGCTAAAGAAAGAGTCAACCCACCTGTCAATAATAGATTAGCTCTAGGCATATGATCTAAAATAGAAAGTAAAGAACGTGATGGCAACTGTGCTGCTGGAAAAATTTGTATTAATTCAGGAGTTAGTTTATTAGCTGTGTAGATTTCTGTAGGAGAAAGGGCTGACACAATAGCTGTTTTTTGATATTGTGCTGCAATAGGAAGAATTTCTGTAGCCAAAACTGAGCTAATAACAAAACGAGCACCATTTGTAAGAACAATATTTGCATCTTTTGCATCATTCACAAATCCTGCACCTAAAGACATTTCAGGAAATTCTTTAAGTAATTCATTAATGATACCTGATTCTTGAAGTTGTTCATTTGTTTTGAAATTAATCTGCAAAATAGACACTTTATCCTCAAGCATAGTCTCTATTAAAGCTTTAGGATTTTTCATACTAGAAAAATCGATGATCGGTAAAAATCGAAGTTTTAAAATCTTATCAATTACTGATTGCATAATATCTCCCCAATACGTATTATAATATATTTTTCAAAAGGAAAAATGAAAATGAAAAAAGCTCCTTCAACATCTGATAAAAAAATTACTATGATCGCTAACAATAAAAAAGCCTATCATGATTTTGAGATTTTAGAAACAATCGAGGCAGGTATCGAACTCAGAGGAACCGAAATCAAGTCTGTTCGAGAGGGTCGTGTGAATTTGAAAGAAGCGTATGTGCTTTCAAAAAATGGTCAAGCTAAAATTATTGGGATGAATATCAGCCAATACAGCTTTGGAAATTTATTTAATCACATCCCAAAACGAGAACGTAGACTTTTACTGCATAAAAAAGAAATTCTCAAACTAGAACAAGAAACGACTCAAAAAGGATTAACAATCATTCCTCTATCTATGTATATTAAAGGACGCCTAGCAAAGGTGTCAATTGGTCTTTGTCGAGGTAAAAAACTATTTGATAAGCGTGAGCATTTAAAAGCAAAAGAAACACAGCGTGAAATCCAACGTACTATTAAATCAATTCGATATTAAGAATTACTCTTACAAATATCACAGGTAGGATCTGAAGATAAAATCTGTAGATGTAAACCGAACACATCATGGATAGCTTGCTGAGGTAAGGTATTCGTAGGTCCAATATATTTAATTTCGTGCATCAGTAAAGCTACTTCATCAGCAATATTAACAATTCCATTAATATCATGTGAGATAATCAAGATCCCTACATGATACTTATCACGCAGTTCTTTCAATAATTCATAGATAATCTTAATCGACCCCACATCTAAAGCACTAGAAGGCTCATCCAAAAACAAAAACCTAGGATTATTTACTAAAGCCAATGCAAGCAATACGCGTTGTTTTTGACCACCAGATAGCTTTTCAAAAAGATCATCTTTTCTGTCCCATAATTTTACTTTTTCAAGAACTTCCTGAATCTTATCTTTTTCTGATTGGTTTAAAATTTCAAACCATTTTTTTTGAGATTTAATCCCTTGAGCAACACTATCAAAAACTGTTAAAGGTAACAAGGTATTGGTTTGATGATATTGAGGTAAGTAACCAATACTATGTTCTTTGATAGTGTGGGCAATAGTTTGATTGTTGAGTAAGATAGATCCTGTATAATTTTGCTGTAGACCTAAAATAGATTTGAGTAAAGTCGTTTTACCAGATCCATTTGGTCCTATTATTGCTAATATTTTACCAGAAGTTAGTGAAAAATTAATATTATTGAGAATTGTTTCAGATTCTAAAACAACATTAAGATTTTTAACACAGAGCATAAAAACCATCCTAAGAATTTTGACATAAGAACTCAAGTAGCTTGATTCCTTGTTTTTCAGAGAGGGTAGAAAATAAAAATTTCTTCTTTGATGATTTTTCACCAAAAACTAAACTTATTGATGTTTTTGGAACAGAAAAATGTTTTGCTAAAAAATCAATAATTTTTTTATTTGCCTGCCCATCTACAGGAGGAGCTGTGATTTTAAGTTTTATACGAGCATCTTCTTTTATAAGCTTGTCCCTCGAAAATCGAGGGACAACGATTATTTCAAGCACAAACATTTTATACTACAAGATTAATCACATAAAAAACAATTTGTTTCAGGATAATGAGACTATAATCAACAACTGTTAGAAAAATAAACATATAAAATGGGGACATATCCATAATCCCAAGTCTTAAAGGAGGGAAAATCCGTAACAACGTATTATAGACTGGATTAATCAACATGTCTACAAATTGCAAGAGAATAAAAGAACGATTAACAGGAAACCATGTAGAAATAATCCAAACAAGAAATACAAAATTATAAATTTGTACAACAAAATTTAAAAAACTAAAAGTAAATTGAATACTTTCAAATAAAATAGGCATAAAGACCTCTATTAAAAATCAAATAATATTTTGCCAATCCTAATCATATCTGATCCTTCTTGAATAGCCCAATGAAAATCATTACTCATCCCCATTGACAACTTTAAAGAGGGGATTTCTGGAAATCTGACCAATAATTGATCTCTTAATTCTCGTAATTCTTCAAATGATCTGCGAACATTTTTTTCATTAGAACTGTGTGTGCCGATTGTCATTAAACCTTGTAATAAGACATGATCATGATGAGATAGCATATATTCTACCATATTAAATAACTCGGTGACATCGCTCACCCCATGTTTAGAATCTTCGTGAGAGGTGTTAACTTGAATAAAGATATTTTTATTAATTTGTTGAGTTCTTATTTTTTGAATAATACGTTGTAGCTGATCTAAGGATTCAATGCTCTGTATCGTATCAAAAAATTTTAATGCTGTATTTTCTTTATTACGCTGTAGAGAACCTATAAGGTGTTTTTGTAGCTTAAATTCTTCAAGCTGTGGAAATATAAGAGTCGCATCTTGAACTCTATTCTCACCAACAATAGAGATTCCTTGTTGGATGATTGTTTTTATTTTTTCTAAATTTTGATTTTTAATCACAGCTAAGATATCTATTGGATCAACTATACGATCACTGATACGTTTTGCTTCTTGAATTTGATCTAAAATAGATAAGTAGTGATCCATGATTCACCTCATTATTAATGAGCTTGATTAGCTTTGTAATATTTTTTTATCAATTTCTCGAAAATCTGCAAGTAACACTAAGATAGATATTAGCCCACTCAGTAAATAAGCACCAGTAAAAGAAATCCACACACCAATTACCCCAAAATAATTAGGCAAAATTATCAAAAGTCCCATAGTCATAACAGGATAACCTAGTGATAAAAATAAAGATGTTTTAGCATGCCCCATTGCCTGAAGTGCTTCAGCAACAGTAATAAAAAGACTCCATGCCCAAAATGTCAACCCTTCGTAAAAAGAGATTTCTTGACATATCTTAACAATAAGAGGATCTGGTGTAAACAAATGATACAATCCTGCAGGTGCTGTGATAAGTATAAAACTAGATAACAAGCCTAGACCAAGCCCTGAAAAAATAATAGTAGCAATAATTTTTTTAACTCTTTCATAAAGCTCTGCGCCATAATTAAGACCAATTAGTGGCTGTCCTCCCATTGTTAGGGAAACAATAAGCATAACCATAAGATTAATCAGTCGTGAAAAAACACCTAGTGCAGAGAGATATTCCGATCCATAAGGACTAATAATACTGTTTGCTAGAGAAAAAACACCTACAAATAACAGTAATCTCATTCCTGTGGGAAAACCAACATGAATCACTTCTTTAATAAGAGAGAAATGAAATTGATATTCATCACTAAACAAGAGATTTGTTTGGTATAATTTTTTAACTTTGATTAGTAAGAAAATAAACAATACCACCTGACTAATTGCTGTAGCAATAGCAGCTCCAGCAACACCCCATTGAAACACAATAATAAACAATGCATCTAAGGCAATATTTGCTATAGCAGCTGTTACTGATAAATACATTGCTTCCGTTGTTTTTCCTTGGGCACGAAGAGCACCCATCATCATATTATTGAGTGGTAAAACAAATCCTGTCCAAAGAATAATAGTACCATAAGAACGAGCATACGGAAGTATTAGTTTGGAAGCACCAATCAATCCTAAAACATAGTCAATATTCCATAAAAATAAAATACTCAAACAGACAGATGTAAAAAAATTACTCCAAAAACTATGAATTAATGTTTTTACAGCACGATGGTGATCTTTAGCTCCAAGAGCTCTTGAAACAATAGAAGCATTACCAACAGAAAACAATACTCCGATAGATATAAACATAAGTTGAATAACATTGATCACGGACAAAGCTGCTAAACCGTCTGTTCCAACAAAATATCCAACAAAAATAGAATCTACAGTATTATAAAGAGAATCAATCAAACCTGAAAGCATTGCAGGTAGTGATAATGTTAGAAGTATTTTTAGAATATTTTCTTCTTTTAAAAATCTTGTTGTAGGCATTTCAAAGTTTCCTTATAGATTGATCTTATACAAATATTATAACATAAAGTAATTCTTTATTCAAATTAACCATGCTACAAAATAGATGATTTAATTACAAAGCTCTTTGTAAAAGCGCTTCTTTTCTTTTTAATTTTGATAATTCATAATACATAACAAAAGCTATTAATAAAGATGAAAGAGTATCTGTTACTGGAAATGCCAGCCATACACCAAATTCTTGATAGAATATTGGAAGAATAGCCATTGCAATAGCCATAATCATAGGTCTGAGAATAGAAAGCCAAAACGCTTCTTTTTTGTGACCCATAGCTATTAAAGCACCCGTAGAGAAAATTTGGAAACCATACAAGAAAAAACTAGTCCCGACCATTCTTATGGCAGAAACTAAATAATGAATAATCTTAGGATCATCTGTGAACAAATAAAACATTGGCACAGGAGCAATAAGAAAAATAATAGTAGGAATAAAGCCAATAATTGTTGCTAAAGTATAGCCTTTTAAAATAATATGTTTCACTTTAAGAAATCTATTCGCTCCATAGTTGTAACCAATGAGAGTTTGTGTGCCAAGATTAGATCCAAAGATCGGTTGGTAAGCAAGATGTAAAAATCTCATCAAAATACCATAAGAAGCCACTGCCGTTGCTCCATAAATTGCCAAAGCTCTGTTTGCAATAACATTCATTAAGGTAAAAGTAGTCATACGTAAAAAATTTAGAATACCAATACTGAAGATCTCTTTTACAACGGGGAAATGAAAAAAATAAAATTGGGTTATCTTAATTTTATATTCTGAAGATACTCTATTAAAAGCTAAAACTAAGACGATCAATTGAGAAATAATTGTTGCAAAAGCAGCTCCTTTTACTTCCCATCCAAAAACAACAATAAAAAGTGCATCAAGCATAATATTAGTCAATGAACCAGTCAAACTAAAGATCATTAAAATCTTAACAGCACCCTTAGATCTCAAAGCTGTTAAAAGCACAGCATTAAGAGGTATAACAAAACCAAACCACAATAAAACCTGTGCATAATCACGAGAATAATAAAGGACATCTTCAGATGATCCCATATATCTAAGAATATTATCTAATTTTAATAATACAAGTAAAGATAAAAACACTAAAATAACAACACTAGTAAGGATACTAGTCACAAGGGTCTGTTTGACTTTATGATAATTTTTTGCACCTAAGGCACGTGATAAAACAGAGGATGTACCAACAGCAAAGAGTCCTCCCACTGATAATAGGATCATATGAAGAACCCCATTAACTGCCAAAGCAGCTAATGCTAATTTTCCTACAAATCGACCCACAAAAATTGAATCAATCATACTGTACAGAGCATCAAGAAATCCTGTGACCATCATAGGTAAAGATATCCGAACAATAGATGAAGTAATATTATCACTTTCTAATAAGGAAATCGACTTATCTTCTTCAAACATAAGACCCTCTTC
>JBOFDR010000174.1:0-5227 GCA_051647205.1 Brevinema sp.
AGACAAAGATTCTTGTACAGAGTAATGAAAAAAAGACGCAGTGGTTTGATTCAAATAATTCTCCTAGTGTAAAACTAAATTATTATACTACATTATTTCATATCTGACAAGAAGAATTTTGAGAATAAAAATACTCTGCATTAATGCAGAGTATTTTTAATTTAATTAGATGCAATTTGAGAGGAAAATTTCCAAGCAATAAGCATTGAATCATTAATATCTTTAATAGAAATTTTTAGTTTATAGCAGAGAGCGTATAGATTGTCGTAATCTTTTTGCTCATAAGCAATAATTAATGATAAAATATCTCCCAAAATCCCACTTTTGTTTATAATAGCGTTACTGATTGCTTCACTTACACATAGCTGTTTTAATACATCTTCCATAGGTATTTTAAGAACTACTGGTGCTAGTGATAAAAGCCCTGTTAAAAACCCTTCTTCAGCAAGTTTATGATAATTAGTATTAGGATGTTTTTTTATGATAAGCTCTGCCATTTTAGCACGCTGAGACGCACTTAAAAAAATAGGATCAGCTGTGGTTAAGTATTGTTCAGTGTTACCATGATTTTGAGAATATAAAATTAATAGAAGCCATTTAGAAATCGCTTTTTTACCAAGTAGGGCGATGGTTTGTTTAATAGCAGTGATTTTTTGTACAGGCCCAATGCTAGATGAATTCACAAGTTTTAAAAGAGAAATTGAAATATCAGAATATTTTTTAACACTATCTTCAATCAAAGGAATATCGGCATCATTTTGAAATAAATCATAAATCTCCAAAATACCTTGCATATTTAAACTAAGAGCTTGTCCTTTAACAATAACAGGAATGGTAAAGAAAAATCCTTGAAAATAATCAAATTCTAGCTCCATACATAGATCAAACATTTCTTGCGTTTCTACTTTTTCAGCAAGAAGTTTAACGTTAAATTTTTGTAAAGATTTTATGTTTTTTGTTAGATCTGTGATTGTTGTATCAATCACATCTATTTTTACAATATCTACTTCTTGAAGTACAGGAGTCCAATAGTCAATTTGTTCTTGAGTACAAATAAAATCATCTAAGGCAAAAATATAATTTTTTCGTTTTAATTTTTGAATTAATTCTACCATTTCTTTAGATGGTTCTTGGGTTTCTAGTATTTCAATAACGATCTCTTCTGGAGCTAATATGCTTAAAAGATCCATCTTTAACATTTCGATACCAATATTAATAAATCCTTTTTTGTCTCCAAGAATATGCTCAGAATGAAACATCGATAACATATTTGACACAACATTTGCAGTAGCATTGGTATCTGATATAGAGGTAACTGGCTCGACTGAACGAAATAATAGTTCATAACCAATAACCTGTTGCTGACGATCTAAAATAGATTGTTTGCCTAATAAAATATTCATAATATTTTTGATCCTTATACATAGATCTTTTTAAATAAACTAATTTATTAATATTATACACATATTTTTGTATTTTTATCAATATCTACAATGCTGTTATTCGAAGTATTTTTTTTCAAGTTTTTAATAAAAATGACGATATATGATATAATGATAATTTTAAATATTTGTGAGGCTTGTTATGAATATAGCACATAAAAAAATACTAGTATTTTTTATGTATGTTGTTTTTGGTTGGATGATTGTTTTCTTTATTTTTGGAAATTCTGGAATTATTTATAACATAAAACAGTCTCAACAAATTATTGATCTATTAGAAAAAGTATGGAAATCACGTATTGAGATAGAAGAAATGACAAGAGAATATGTGAAATTAATTGAAATGAAAGAACCATCACAAGCTTTTTTAATTGATCAAGGACGAAAAACAAAAGATCTTCTAGTCTTCAAAATAAAAGATCCTCTTCAATCTACTGAAAAAAATAAAAAAGTACTCCAATTGTTACAAGAAGATAAAAAATCGTTTATTTATGCAGGAATTATAGCGATATTGTTTTTGTTTGCAGGTTCTGTAGGTATTACTTACAGTATCAAGAGACAAAAAAGCTCAGCTCTAGGAGAAATTGATGATCATATATAAGATAATAAGGTACTGTGTGTTTGTATTTCTAGCTTTATGTTCTGTTCTTTTTTTGTTAAAAGATACTGTTCAGCCTATTCCTAGCTTAGTTGACTTTTTTCATAAAATAGAAGAATCTTATGATCAAAAAATAGGTCTTGCTAAAGATAATTATAATGAGAATGTACCACAGAGTACTTCTGATAATATCAAACAACTTTTTCAATCCTATTTTAAAAGCAATCAAGCTTTTTTATCTGATTTACGTTTTAGAACGGCATTAAATTCAGCTTCTAAACAATATTTTGATGATTTTGAGTATTTGATACAGGAATATTTTCACTCAGTTCCTTATTTTAAGGATTTTATTTTATTAAAAAATAATATTTCAATTTACAAACATCGAAATTTTTATACTCTTCAAGCTTTGAGATTTACTTGTGTTATTGATCAACCTAATAAGATATCTTTTCAGATTGTTTATGATGCACAGTTATTAGCTGATTTAGCTGAAAAATCAGAAGAACCACTTTTAATTTCATTCCAAAAAAAACGATACCAGTCACCTTCATTAGAAAAGATATCTTCTAAAATGAAATCAAAAGAAGTTGTAATGCTTTTAAACACTAATACTGGCGTACATAAGCTTTCAAAAAATCGATTTTTACGTACAGTGGTAATAAATGATGTAGCTTCTACACCTATTATTGTATCTTCTGTTTTTAAAAAACGTGGTGGTTTTAATTTTTTAAAGATTTTTTACTATCTTTTTCTTCCTTTAATTTGGTTTCTAATCTTTCTCTTGGATCAATTTATTCTAAAGAGATTATCTTTTCAAAAAAAGATAGATCAATATAAAAAACAATTTTTATCTTCTGATCAAAATAATACTATTCATGATATTGATGAGTCTTTAAATTGGTTTGATCGTTTTATTAAGATAGAAACTATCAATGAGATTGATACTAGAGTATCTCGCAATAAACATAATACCACTGAAAATAATAAAAAAAACTAAGGGTTTGATTTTTTGAGATCTTACATTTATTGGAAATTTGATGAAATACAGAGTCTCTTTATTCTTTTTTCTTTTTGCTTTGTCTAGTCATTATGTCGATCTTCACGCTGAGGTCTTTTCTTGGCATCACAAAAATCTTTCTTCTTTAAAATTAATCTCAACAATAGGGGTTATTTATTCAAATTGTTCTTTGATGGCCGTAGAAAGTAATGCTACTTTTATTACAGAAGATATTGAAATTCAACAGTTCCAGCATTTCAGCAAAGTTTTTTCTCGCTTCACAAAAAAATTAATGAGTTCTTATATCGTAGTTACCTTGATAGATGCCTATACTGATCAAAAAATTCAATCATGGACTTTTTATGAAAACGAAGCTATTTCGATCACAGATCTTCCTGTTTTATCAGATAGGGTACACTTTAAAATAGCGATTTTTGGCAAAGATATTGAGCTAAGAACGGTTGGACTCGTTAGTGAAGATGTAGCTATTATTACTGATCAGGATTTTAAATTTTCATCGACGGTTCTTTATGCTGAAACAGATTTATTAGATATGAGTCTTTCTCTAAGACAAGAAGCAAAACTGTATCTTTATATTTATGATTATCTTGGTAAAATTGTCAAAAAAATCTCTGACGGTCAGGTTCTTGCTAAAGGTGATTATCATTATCAATGGGATCCAGAATCTTCTAAAAACATCCAATCAGGTAACTATTATTATGTTTGGGCAAAGTTTGAAAATCTTCGTTCTAAACCTGTTGAATTTACTCAAAATATTTATGTTATTCCAAAACATAATGAATAGAGTGTTCTATGTTAGATAAATTTTATCAGTCATTTATAGATCACATTGTTTTTGAAGGGAAATCCCTGCAAAATACGGTTAGAGCTTATCGTTATGATATCAAAGAGTTTTTGGATTTTCTTGGTAATAAGAAACTAGATCCAATATTAATTTCAGAATGGCTGGAATTTCTATATAAATCAAAAAAATCTCCAAATACGATCAGTCGAAAATTATCTTCCTTACGGAGCTTTTTCACTTTTTTAGTAAATAATAATTTAGAAACAAATAATTACTTTGAGCTTTTTAAAGCCCCTAAAAAAGATCAATATATTCCCTATGTTCCATCTAAAGATCAAATGATAGAACTATTAACTAATTTACCAACTCAGACTCTTCTAGATAGACGAAATAAAATTATGCTTATTTTACTATATGCAACAGGTATAAGATCAGAAGAGCTCTGTACTTTAAAAGTATCTGATTTTCATCCTTATCAAAATTTCTTTCGTGTTTTAGGAAAAGGTCAAAAAGAACGCCTTGTTCCTGTTCTGCCTTTTGCGAAAAATCACATTAATTCTTGGTTAAAAGAAAGATCTATTTTAGATAAGTGCGATGATCCTCATCTCTTTTTATCAAAAAATGGTCATATCTTGACAACATCGATGATACGAAAAATTGTTGATTCTCTGGCAAATAAAGATCCTTATAAAGATCTTCATCCACATGCTTTTCGTTATTCTTGTGGAACACATTTATTAGATCAAGGAGCTAATCTTCGATATATCCAAGAAATACTTGGACATGCTAATGTTTCTGTTACTCAGAGATATACAAAACTTTCGTTGAGTAACTTAAAAGAAAAGTTTATTAAATATCATCCACGAGCATAGTCATTTTACTAGATTGTGGGATTTTGATTGACTTTTTATAAAGAAAAATTTATAATATAAATAATAACAAATTTATTTAATTTAGGAGCTATACTGTGAAATATTCAACAAAAAATTATGATAAATATATTATTGTGAAAATTGAAGAAAGCCTAGTGAATGATCCCATTGCTAACGAATTTAAACAAGTATTATCAGATCTTATGGATAAAGGTGAAAAACATATTGTTATTGATTTCGCTGGCATGGAATTTATTGGTAGTTCTGGTATAGGTAAGCTACTTCTTGCATACAAAAGAATGAAAGATCTTGGTGGTTCTTTAACTGTCATCAATCTTCATTCCGATATGAAGGATTTATTTATTGCTTTCAAATTACAAGAGTTTTTGATCATTAAAGACTCCGAAGCTGATCTTTAAAATATCACTAAACACATGTTTAATGACATCTTTTTATCAGGAATGAGGTACCTATGTTGTTGTCGATTCTATCAGCAGTTGGTAGTTTTTT
>JBOFDR010000175.1:0-2685 GCA_051647205.1 Brevinema sp.
CCAAGATACATTACCATAATTTCATCAGCAAAATGCTTCACAATAGAAAGATCATGTGTAATAAACATATAAGTAAGTTTGAATTCTTCTTGAAGATCTTGCATAAGATTAAGGACTTGAGCCTGAATAGAAACATCTAGCGAAGACACTGGCTCATCACAAATAATAAATTTCGGTTGTAAGATCAATGCTCTACCTATCCCTACACGCTGACGACGCCCACCATCAAATTCATGAGGATAGGAATTAATTAGATTTCTTGCAAGCCCAACCGTATCCATAATTTTGTATACTTTTTCTGTTAATGCAGGACCTTTTTTTTCAAGCCCATGTACAAGGAGAGGTTCACCAATAATCTCACCGACACTCATACGAGGATTAAGAGAAGCATAAGGGTCTTGGAAAATAAGCTGCATATGAGAACGCATCATACGCATTTGTTCAGGAGGAAGTTTCAGAATATCTTGACCTTCAAATATTACTTCTCCATCATTTGGTTCGATCAAACGAAGAAGGAGACGTCCAGTTGTTGATTTTCCACAACCAGATTCACCTACTACCCCTAAAGTTTTTCCCTCAGGAATATTAAATGACACACCATCGACTGCATGAACAATACCTTTAGGGGTAGAAAAATGTTTAACTAGATTTTTTACTTCAATCAAATTAGCCATGAGATCCTCCTGAAACAAGAGCATCAACTATTCCTTCATAGATCAAGCATTCTACTGTATGAATACCTTGTAGTGATCTAGTTATTGGTTTTTGTTTAGAACAAATATCCTGTGCATAGGGACAACGAGGATGAAAAGCACATCCTGTTGGTAAATTGGTAGGATCAGGAGTAAGTCCTTGGATTGGTTTTAGACGCTTTACTTCTTGTGTAAGATTAGGGATAGAACCAAACAATCCCTCCGTGTATGGATGCTTAGTCTGAAGAAAGATATCTTGAACTGACCCATATTCAACGGCTCGTCCAGCATACATAATAGCCACATGCTCACATACTTGAGCAACAACACCAAGATCATGTGTAATTAATATCATAGCAGTATTGAATTCTTTTTGGAGATCTTTCATAAGATCCAACACCTGAGCCTGAATAGTTACATCTAAAGCAGTTGTAGGCTCGTCAGCAATAATGAGTTGTGGATTACACGCCAAAGCCATTGCGATAACAACACGTTGCTTCATGCCTCCAGAAAATTGGTGAGGATATTCATACATTCGCTGTTTTGGAATTCCGACTAATTCTAAGATTTCTTCTGTTCTTTGGACTGCTTCTGCTTTGGTTTTATCTTGATGAATACGAATTACTTCAAGAATTTGATCTCCAATAGGCATAACAGGATTTAAAGATGTCATAGGATCTTGGAAAATCATAGAAATTTGTCCACCACGAATTTCTCTTAGTAAAGATTCTGGAGCATTTAATAATTCCTGACCCATAAATTTAATACTTCCTGAGACAATACGTCCTTGAGGTTCTGTTATTAATTTCATGATACTTAAAGCTGTCGTAGTTTTACCGGCACCTGTTTCTCCAACAAGCCCAAAAGTTTCACCAGCACGGAGTGCTAGATTAAGTCCATTCACAGCGTGCACAATACCACTTTCTGATTGATATTCAACAAAAAGATCTTTTATTTCTAGTATTATTTGATTCATTTTTACCCCCTATTTCAACCGAGGATCAAGAGCATCTCTTAACCCATCTCCAAGTAAATTCAAGGATAAAATAGATAACATAATTGCTACCCCAGGGTATAGTGTAATCCAAGAAGCTTTTCTAATTAACGTTCTTCCACTAGCCAACATTGAACCCCATTCTGGTGTTGGAGGTTCGACACCAAGTCCAATAAAACTAAGTCCAGCAATACTTAAAATTGCACTAGCTACACCAAGAGTAGACTGTACAATGATAGGCGAAAAAACATTTGGTATAATATGTTTAATAATAATATAAAAATCTTTAGCACCAATAGCATGAGCTGCTTCAATAAATTCTTGACCTCTAATTCCTAAAACGGAGGCTCTCACGATACGTGCATAGACAGGAATAGTTGATATAGATAATGCCAGAACAAGATTGAAAAAACTTGGGCCTAAAGCAGAGACTATAGCAATAGATAGAAGAATCGAAGGAATTGCTAAAAAAATATCCATGATTCTCATGATAAGATGATCAAACTGTCCTCCCCAATATCCTGCAATAGCTCCTAAAAGTCCTCCAATCATGACAGAAAGAGTTACAGAAATAAAACCAATTGTTAATGAGATCCTTGTTCCATGGACAATACGAGCGAAAATATCTCGACCTAGATCATCTGTCCCTAATAAATGTGAAGTGAACGGTTTAGCAAAGGTATTAGATAGATTTTGCTTAATAACGACTTGTTCATAATCAGCAATATAGTCAGCAAATACAGCTAAAATAACAAAAAAGATAAGAATAAAAAATCCTACAACTGCTAGTTTATTTTTTTTAAGACGATTAATCATACTGCCTAATTGTGAACCGAACATTCGAGAAAATAACAAAGTAGAGAATAAAAAAACCATTAATAATCGAACAATTAATGCTATAAAATGAAAAAATCTAGCAAAAGTATGAAGATATTCTCCTTGATTATTGGTTATAAAGGATTTAGAGGTAAAACCCCAAAATAGATCTATTACAATGAG